>NZ_JBFAIU010000167.1:0-15310 GCF_040654855.1 Asanoa sp. NPDC050611 | reverse complement strand
GCCGCGACGGCCGTCTCGACCCGCTCGCCCGCGCCCGCGCCGCGCTGTCGCGGCACCGTCCACAGTGCTGAGCCGATCTGCTCGGCGGTCACCGTCTCACCCGGCCGGAGCGCGAGCACACCGAGCACGTCACGGGCCGGCTCCGGCAGCGGCACCGCCACGCCGTCGGCCAGCAGGCGCACGGGACCGAGCAGGCTGGCTTCGGCGCGGACGGGCCGTTGCCCGTCGACCGCTGCCGACCCACCTTCGTCCACGACGCACCCTTCCGTCCGGTAGCCGGTAGTCTGCCCGTCCGCGCGCCAGATGGTCATGGCACGTTCGGCCACCTCGCCCGGCTTGCTCGGCCGCTTACCCCTCGGTCACGCGGGGGGCCGCCACTGTGCGGCGGTGCTCGCCGCATTGCCGAGGAGTCGCGGGGTGATCTGGCCGAGCGCCGCGTCGCGGGCCCGCAACGCGAGCCGGCCACGGGTCTGCAGGACCGCCGACATGCGCCGGGTCTGCCGCACCATCGTCGCGGCGCGCGGCCGGCGTTCCCGGTCGTAGCCCTCGATGGCCCGGCGCAGCGCCAGGCCCGGTGCGGCGTCGCGGACGGCGGCCGCGAGCGTGGCCGCGTCCTCGAACGCGAGGCAGGCGCCCTGGCCGAGGTGGTGCGGCATCGCGTGCGCGGCGTCGCCGAGCAGCACGACGCCGCCGGGGCCCGCGGCGAACGCGTACGACCGGGGCAGCGGGCGCAACTCGCGCACCTCCTGCTGGACCAGGTCGTCGGGCTCGGTCGCGGCGAGCAGGTCGGAAATCGGCTCGGGCCAGCCGGCGTACCAGCGGCGCAGCAGGGCGAGCTGGGTGGCCGGCGGCTCCGGCCGGGGTGCGCCGGCGGCGGTGGCGACCCAGTAGACGCCGCCGCGGCTCGAGGCGCCCGACGAGCCGCGTTCGCCCAGCGACGCGGCCACGAACCGGTAGCCCGCGCCGAGCGTCTCGCCGCCGACCCGCCCCGCCATGCTCTTCGGCGCGCGGAACCACGGGATGACCGCGCGCCAGGCCGTGCAGCCGGAGCTGACCACGGCCGACTCCGGGGCCAGCCGGGCCCGGACCGCGCTGTCGGTGCCGTCGGCGGCGATCACGAGGTCGGCGGGGAAGACCTGCCGGCCGGCGGTCACCGCGGGCCGCTCGGTCTCGCCGGTGCGCACGTCGTCGACCTGGACGCCCGTGCGGATGTCGAGCCGGTCGCCGAGCCCGGCGATCAGCGCGTCGTGCAGGTCCTCGCGGTGCACGACGACGGGTGCCCGGTGCGGGGCGACCGGGCGCGGCTGCACCAGCCAGTGGCCGTCGGGCCGGCGGACCCCCGTCTCGGCGAGCGGGGTGCCGATCGCGTCGAGGCCGTCGCCCAGGCCGAGGGCCCGCAGGGCGCGGATGCCGTTTGGCCAGAGCACCAGGGCGGTGCGGCCGGGGCGCACGCGGTCGGCGCGTTCGAGCAGCGTCACCTGCCAACCGGACCGGGCCAGCGCGCCGGCCGCCGCCAGACCGCCGATGCCGGCGCCCACCACCACGGCCGTACGCATCGGCACCGCCTCTCCGGGGTGGTCTGCTGGCTCGGCTGGTCTTGGCGGGTCAGCGGTCGTCGGCGCGGCCACCCGCACCGGCGGCCGTGGCGTCGCTGTCCTGTCCATCTTCGTCGGCCGTGGCGTCGTCGGCGTCGGACTCGCCGTCCGACTCCACCTTGGCGACCGTGCTGTCGTCCCCTTCGGGGACGGTGCCGGTCTCCTGGTACGCCCTGAACTGCTCCTCCGTGACCACCTGGTAGGCCGACGGGACGGCTGCCGCGGACGACTGCTTGGCGGAGACGTCGACGGTCGAGATGTCGCCCGCGGCACGCGGCGCGGGGACGGGCGCGTCGGCGCCGACCGGGACCAGGTATTCGCGCGGCCCGCGGACCCGCAGGAAGTAGATCAGCGCGCCGACGAACACGATCGCGGCCACGAACACGTTGATCCGGACGCCGGCGATGTGGGTCGCGGTGTCGTCGCGCAGCATCTCGACGAAGAACCGGCCGGCCGTGTAGCCCATCACGTAGAGCGCGAAGGCGCGGCCCTTGCCGAACTTGAACTTGCGGTCGAGGGCGACCACGAGGCCGGCCACGATCACGTTCCAGATCAGCTCGTAGAGGAAGGTCGGCTGGTAGAGGCCGGGTCGCAGGACCGGCTCGCCGTCGACCAGCGTGGGCCGGCCGGCCGAGTCCATCTCGTGCACCTCGAGGCCCCAGGGCAGGGTGGTCGCCCGGCCGTAGAGCTCGTTGTTGAACCAGTTGCCGAGGCGGCCGACGGCCTGGGCCAGCGGCAGGCCGGGCGCGAGCGCGTCGGCGACGACCGTCAGCGGCATGCCGAGCTGCCGGGCGGCGAACAGCGCGCCGACGGCACCGCCGGCCACCGCGCCCCAGATGCCCAGGCCGCCCTTCCAGACCTCGAACGCCTCGAGCGGGTTGCCGCCCTCGCCGAAGTAGGCGCCGGGCGAGGTGATCACGTGGTAGATCCGGGCACCGATGATGCCGAACGGCACCGCCCAGACCGCGATGTCGAGGATCGCCCACTTGTGTGCGCCGCGCTGGCGGAGGCGCACCTCCGTCACCACACCGGCAAGAATGATGCCCAGGATGATGCAGAGGGCGTATGCCCGGATCGGCACGGGGCCGATCTGCCACACGGCGTGAGTGGGGCTCGGAATCGCGGCGAGGGTCACGGGTCAACACGGTACCGTCGCGCATGGTGTCGGTGGCACCCCGGGTTCGTCCCGGATCTATCCGGACACCGCACGCATCGTGCACGACCCCCGCACGACAGCTGACGTTAACCGCCGCGCGCGGTAGCTTCACTGGGTATGAACTCCCTCACTTCCGCGGTCGCCGCGATCGTCACCGACGACGCCGGCCGCGTGCTGCTCTGCCAGCAGAGCCAGGGACACCGCCGGTGGGGGCTGCCCGGCGGGAAGGTCCGTGAGAACGAGAGCCCGATCCACGCCGCGATAAGGGACATCCGCGAAGAGACCGGCATGGATGTCGAGATGGTCGATCTGGTCGGCCTCTACGAGCTGTGCGGTCAGGGACTGCCCGACGTCGTGGTGCATGTCTTCCGGTGCCGTGACGGGCGCGGCGAGGCCCTGGTCAACGCACCCGGCCGGATCTGCCGCCTCGGCTGGCACGACGCCGACGACCTGCCGGAGCCGATGACGCCGACCACCCGCATGGCGATCGCCGACGCGGTGGCCGGGCGCTCGGGCGTGGTGTGCCGGGTCGACCGCGACGCCGAGCCCGACTATCCCGAGGCGGCCGACACGGCCGACGTCAGGAGCCAGGAAGTCGTCGTCGGCCTCGCCGGCTAACGCTTGACGGCCCTGACGCCCGCGGCCAACTCAGCAGACAGCGCGCGCAGCGACGCCAGTCCCGACGCCTCGTCGTCCGCCTCGAGCACGCAGCGGACCAGCGCGCTGCCGACGATCACCCCGTCGGCGAACGAGCCGACCTCGGCTGCCTGCGCCCCGTCGCGCACGCCGAGACCCACCCCGACCGGGAGGTCGGCGGTGACCGCGCGGACCCGCGCGACCAGGGCCGGCGCGGCCGCCGAGGTCTGCTCGCGGGCGCCCGTGACACCCATCAGCGCGGTGGCGTAGACGAAGCCGCGGCACTGCGCCACGGTCATCGCCAGCCGCGCGTCGGTCGACGAGGGCGAGACCAGGAACGTGCGGTCCAGGCCGTACGCGTCGGAGGCGGCCAGCCAGTCGTGCGCCTCGTCCGGGATCAGGTCGGGCGTGATCAACCCGGTGCCGCCGGCCGCCGCGTAGTCGCGGGCGAAGGTGTCCACGCCGTACTGCTCGATGGGGTTCCAGTAGGTCATCGTGACCACCGGGGCGCCCGTGGCGGCGACCGCCTCGACGACCCGCATCGTGTCGGCCACCCGGACCCCGTTGGCGAGCGCGATGTCGCTCGCCTTCTGGATCACCGGGCCGTCCATCACCGGGTCGCTGTAGGGGATCTCCACCTCGATGACGTCGACGCCGGCCTCGACCATCGCCGTCATCGCGGCGATGCTGCCCTCGACCGTCGGGAAGCCCGCCGGCATGCAGCCGACCAGCACCGCCCGGCCCTCGGCCCGGGCCTTGTCGAACGCCACCGAAATGCTCATGCCAGGATCCCGAAGTACTTGCCGGCGGTGTGCGCGTCCTTGTCGCCCCGGCCGGACAGGTTGACCACGATGACGGGTTCCCGGCCCAGCTCCTCGGTGAGCTGCGGGATGATCCGCAGGGCCCCGGCCAGCGCGTGCGCGCTCTCGATCGCCGGGATGATCCCCTCGGTGCGGCAGAGGAGCTGGAACGCGGCCATCGCCTCGTCGTCGTCCACCGGCTGGTAGGTCGCGCGGCCGGTGTCGTGCAGCCAGGCGTGCTCGGGGCCGACCGCCGGGTAGTCCAGGCCGGCCGAGATCGAGTGCGACTCGAGCGTCTGGCCGTCGGCGTCCTGCAGCACGTACGTCCGGGCGCCGTGCAGCACGCCCTTCGATCCCGCGGTGATCGACGCCGCCGTCCGGCCGGTGGACACGCCGTCGCCGCCCGCCTCGAAGCCGTACAACCGGACACCCTCGTCCGGTACGAAGGCGTGGAAGATCCCGATCGCGTTGGACCCACCACCGACACACGCGGCCACGGCGTCCGGCAGCCCGCCGAGCCGCTCCAGCGACTGGGCCCGGGCCTCCCGGCCGATGCCGCCCACGAAGTCGCGGACCAGCTCCGGGAACGGGTGCGGGCCGGCCGCCGTACCCAGCAGGTAGTGGGTCTCGTCGACCGAGGAGACCCAGTCGCGCAGGGCCTCGTTGAGCGCGTCCTTGAGCGTCCGCGAGCCGTTGGTCACCGGGATGACCTCGGCGCCCAGCATCCGCATCCGGGCGACGTTGAGCGCCTGGCGCTCGGTGTCCAGCTCGCCCATGTAGACCACGCACTCGAGATCCATGTACGCGGCCGCGGTGGCCGCCGCGACGCCGTGCTGGCCGGCGCCGGTCTCGGCGATCACCCGGCGCTTGCCCATCCGCTTGGTGAGCAGCGCCTGGCCGAGCACGTTGCGCACCTTGTGCGCGCCGGTGTGCAGCAGGTCCTCGCGTTTGAGCAGGATCCGCGCGCCGGCCTGGGCCGACAGCCGCCGGGCCTCGTAGAGCGCCGAGGGCGCGCCGGCGTAGTCGCGCAGCATCCCCTCGAACTCGGCCACGAACGCCGGGTCGGCCTTGGCGGCCCGGTAGGCGGCGTCGAGCTCGTCGAGCGCGGCGACCAGGGCCTCCGGGATGAACCGGCCACCGAACGGCCCGAAGTGCCCCGTGGCGTCGGGCAACAGCAGGTCAGTCATCGGACCGGCCTCGGCGTCGCCGGGTGGTTGCCGGCGTTGACCAGCTCCGCCACCGCGTCCCGGGGGCTCTTCTGGGTCACCAGGCCCTCCCCGACCAGCACCGCGTCCGCGCCGGCGGAGGCGTAGCGGATCAGGTCGTGCGGCCCGCGTACGCCCGATTCGGCGATCTTGACGACGTTGTTCGGCAGCCCGGGCGCGATCCGCTCGAACACCGACCGGTCGACCTCGAGCGTGCGCAGGTTGCGGGCGTTGACGCCGATCACCCGCGCGCCGGCCTCCATGGCCCGGTCGGCCTCTTCCTCGTCGTGCACCTCGACCAGGGCGGTCATGCCGAGCGACTCGATGCGCTCCAGCAGCCCGGTGAGCACGTTCTGCTCGAGCGCGGCGACGATCAACAGCACCATGTCGGCGCCGTGCGCCCGCGCCTCGTGCACCTGATAGCTGGAGACGACGAAGTCCTTGCGCAGCACCGGCACGTCGACCGCCGCGCGCACCGCCGCGAGGTCCTCCAGCGAACCGCCGAACCAGCGGCCCTCGGTGAGCACGCTGATGCACCGGGCGCCGCCGCCCGCGTATTCCGTGGCCAGGTCGGCCGGGTCGGGGATGTCGGCGAGCTGCCCGCGCGAGGGCGAGGCCCGCTTCACCTCGGCGATCACCGCGACGCCGGGGCGGCGCAGCGCGGCGTGCGCGTCACGCGGCGGCGGCGCGGCGGCCGCGAGCCGTTTCACCTCGGCCAATGGGACCTGCTGCTGCCGAGTTTCGACGTCTTCGCGGACACCCGCGATGATCTCGTCGAGGACACTCACCGGCGCCGCCGAGTTGGCGCCGTCGTCACCCTGCGGTTGATCAGCATTCACCAACGGACTCCCCTTTCCGGGTGTCATGCGCCCGATGCTATGGCCCGCCGACCCGCGGACAGCGTCCGGGGTATGGGCCGTCTCACGCCGCGTGGTCGGGCATAATGCCCGGCCCGTCCCGGCGTGGGTGTGCCGGCCGTTACACAGGCCGTGACCGGAACCGCATCCGCCACGGGTCGGACACTCTGCCGAAACAGCCCTGGGAGAGGATGTCGTCGGGCAAACTGGTCGGCGGTGCCACTGGTGCACCGACCACAGGGGACTTGTTCATCGGGGCGGGGCATGGACAACACACTCGGACGACAGCAGGGCGGAATAGCGGACTTCCCGCGGGCCGTCCTCTCGGCGGCCTTCGGCGTCATCGACACCGCGCAGCGGGTGGTGGTGGGCGGCGACAAGGTCCGCACGGCGCGCGGCAACGCCTGGGAGGCGATCTGCGCGGACCGGGCGCGGGCCGACCAGCGCGCCGAGGTGCGCAAGCACGTGGCGATGATCATCACCATGCCGCCGCGGAAGACCCGCGCGCTTACCTGACCGTCGGATCCTCGCCGCGGTCGAGCGCGTTCCACGCGGCCGTGGTGCCGCCGGCCGACTTCGGCGCCCGGTCGTAGCGCGCCCCCATGCCGGGCCACCGGTGCCCGAGCAGCGCGGCGGCGAGCCCACCGGTCAGCACGAGCACCCCGCCGACCGCCGTGAGGGCCGGCCAGGCGGTGCTGGCGTCGAACACCCGGTCGAACGGCAGCGCCACCAGACCGAGACCCACGAGCAGCACGAGTACGCCGACCGCGCGACGCGCCCAGCCCCGGGTGGCGAGCAGCGCCCCGGCGCCGGCCAGCCCGACCAGGGCCAGCGCGGCCAGGCCCGGGACGAGGTCGGAGCCGGTCTGGTCGAGGCTCGACGGCGGCAGGCCGCCGGCGCTGTGGGTGTAGCCGTGCTCCCAGGTGCGCCCGGCCCCGACGAACGCGAGGCCCGCGCCGACGACGCAGAACAGCACCGCCAGCGTGAGCGGGCGGCGTCCTTCCCCGGCGAACGGGTTCCTCACCGGGCGGCCCGCAGGGTCTCGGGGGCGCTCATCGGGCGGCCCGCAGGGTTTCGGCGGCGCTGATCGCCGCGAGGACGGCGGCGGCCTTGTTCTGGGTCTCGCGCTCCTCGGCGGCCGGGTCGGAGTCGGCGACGATGCCCGCGCCGGCCTGCACGTAGGCCACCCCGCCGCGGATCAGCGCCGTGCGGATCGCGATCGCCATGTCCAGGTCGCCGCCGAAGCCGAGATAGCCGACCGTGCCGCCGTACACACCCCGGCGGGTCGGCTCCAGCTCCTCGATGATCTCCATGGCGCGGACCTTGGGCGCCCCGGAGAGGGTGCCGGCCGGGAACGTCGCCGCGAGCGCGTCGAACGCGGTGCGGTCGTCCCGGAGCTGCCCGACCACGGTCGAGACGATGTGCATGACGTGGCTGTAGCGCTCGATCGTGGCGAACTCCGGCACCTCGACCGTGCCGGGCACGCAGACCCGGCCCAGGTCGTTGCGGCCGAGGTCGACCAGCATCACGTGCTCGGCCCGCTCCTTGGGGTCGGCCAGCAGCTCGGTGGCGAGCTCGTTGTCGTGCCGCGGGGTGCGCCCGCGCGGGCGGGTGCCGGCGATCGGGTGCAGCAGCGCCCGGCCCTCGGTGACCTTGAGATGGGCCTCCGGGGACGAGCCGACGATGTCGAAGTCGTCGAAGCGCAGGAGATACATGTACGGGCTCGGGTTGGTGGTCCGCAGCACCCGGTAGACGTCGAGCGGGTCGGCGGTGGTCCGGCGCTCGAAGCGCTGCGAGACCACGATCTGGAAGCACTCGCCGGCCCGGATCGCCTCCTTGGCCAGCTCCACGGCCTTGGGATAGCCGCCGTCCGGCGTCCGGCTCTCCAGCCGCGGCTCGACCTTGGCCAGGTCGATCGTGGAGATCATCGGCGGCGTCGGCCGGGACAGCGAGGTGGTCATCGCGTCGAGCCGACCTACGGCATGGTGGTACGCGGCCGCGACGGCGCTCTCGTCGGCGTCCGGCGGCAGGATCGCGTTGGCGACCAGGATCGCCGAGCCCGCGTAGTGGTCGAGCACCACGAGGTCGGTGGCCAGCATCATGCCGAGCTCGGGCACCTTGAGGTCGTCGTCGGCCAGTTCGGGCAGGCGTTCGAAGCGGCGGACCAGGTCGTACGCCAGGTAGCCGACCATGCCACCCGTCAGCGGCGGGCCGTCGGGGTCGTGCCGGGCGCCGGTCAGGGCGGCGACGGTCGCCCGGAGCACGTCGACCGGGTCGCCGGTGGTCGGGACGCCCTCGGGCGGGCTGCCGAGCCACGCCGCCTGGCCGTCCCGCTCGACCAGGGTGGCCGCGCTGCGGACGCCGACGAACGAGTAGCGGGACCAGGCCGTGCCGGCCCCCTGCTCGGCCGACTCCAGCAGGAAGGTGCCGGGGCCGCCGGCGAGCTTGCGGTAGACGCCGACCGGGGTCTCGCCGTCGGCCAGCAGCCGCCGGGTGACCGGGACGACCCGGCTGGCGCGGGCGCTCTCGGCGAACCCCTCCAGGGTCGGTGTGACGGCCCCGGTCGTCATGCGCGCACCGGGAGCTCGTCGGTGAAGCAGGTCGGCGTGCCGGTGTGGCAGGCCGGGCCGACCTGTTCGACGGTGAGCAGGATCGTGTCGCCGTCGCAGTCGAGGGCGGCGGACTTCACGTACTGGTGATGGCCCGAGGTCTCGCCCTTCACCCAGATCTCCTGGCGGCTGCGGGACCAGTAGGTGGCCCGGCCGGTGGTCAGGGTGCGGTGCAGCGCGTCGTCGTTCATCCAGGCGAGCATGAGCACCTCACCGTCGTCATGACGGCGGACGACGGCGGGCACGAGCCCGTCGGCGGTGCGCTTCAGGCGGGCGGCGATCGCCGGGTCGAGACCCGATTCTGGTACGGCCACCCGACCAATTGTTCCGTACCGGTAGCGGGACCTGAATTCCGGGATATCTGAACGAAATCAGGGGGTGTGCTCGGGCTCACGTCGCGGTAGTTTGTCCGTGCGCCGCCCGGGTTCCTGCTCTCCGGCGGGGCGCTCCCCTGCCTCTTTCCTTGACACCACCGAACTTACTCCTGAAGGCTGCTAACCGGTTAGCGGGCTTAGGAGGTTAGTGACATGGTGCGCCGGAACGAGTGGTTGCTGCTCAGCTTCACCGTCGCGACCAACCTGGCCGACGCGGTGACCAAGGTGGCGTTGCCGCTGCTCGCCGTGCGGATCACCGACCAGCCCGCCGCGATCGCCGCCGTGGCCGTGCTGCTCACGCTGCCATGGCTGCTGACCGCCCTGCACGTCGGCGTGCTGGTCGACCGGCTCGACCGGCGCCGGCTGATGGTCGCGGCCGAGGTCGCCCGGATCGCCGCGATCGCGGTGCTGCTCGCCGCCCTCCTGGCCGGCCTGGTCGGGCTTCCACTGCTCTACGCCGTCGCGCTCGCGCTCGGGGTGGCCGAGGTCGTGGCGCTGACGGCCGGCGCGTCGATCGTGCCCGCGGCGGTCCGGCGCGACCGCTGGCAGACCGTCACCGCCCGGATCACCGCGGCGGAGTACCTCTGCAACGGCTTCGTCGGCGCACCCGTCGGCGGGTTCCTCGTCGCGGCCGGCTTCACGCTCGCCCTCGGGGTGACCGGCGCGGTCTACGTCGCCGGCGTCGTCCTGCTGCTCCTGCTCGTGGGCGTGTTCACGCCCGCGCCACGCGAGCGCCGGCCGGTCGGCCGCGAGATCCGCGACGGCCTGGGCTTCCTGCTGCGCAACCGGCTGCTCCGCACGATGGCCCTGCTGATCGCCGCGATGGCCGGTGCGTGGAGCGCCTGGCTGGCACTGATTCCGGCGTACGCCGTGGCCGGTCCCCTCGGCCTCGACGAGCGCCGCTTCGGCCTGCTGCTCACGGCCCTCGGCGCCGGCGGCGTGGTCGGCGCGCTGCTGGTCGGTCCGGTGAACCGCCTGCTCGGCCGCCGGTGGTCGATGTTCGCGGACATCGTGGGCTCGTTCGCCCTGGTCGCCGTGCCCGCGGTGGTGACGGCCGCGGTGCCGGTCGGCGTCGCCGCGTTCGTCGCCGGCATGGGCGGGACGATGTGGACGGTCAATTCCCGGGTCATCATCCAGTCGGCGGTCCCGGACGGCATGCTGGGCCGCTTCAACGCGGCCAGCCGCCTGGTCGGGTGGGGCGCCACCCCGATCGCGGCCGGCCTGGCCGGCGTCCTGGCGCAGACCCTGGGCTACCGGGTCGCCTTCGGCGCCTTCGCCGTCATCTGCGCGCTCCTGGTCGTCCCGTTCCTGCGGATCGTCACGAACGACGCGCTCGCCGCCGCGGTCGCCACGCCGGAGGCGGACGCCCGACAGCCCGTCGCGGCGGCCTGACGACTATTTCTCCAGCACCGGCTCGCGGGTGTCGGCCCACAGGTTGGTGTCGGCCCAGGAGATCCCCGGGTGGTCCGGGCGGGCGACCACGCCGTAGCGGAAGTCACGGCCGAAGACGTTGCGGCGGAACGTGACCGACTGCGCCTTGAGGTCGTCGCGGATGCCGACCGAGTAGTTGCCGCCGTTGCAGTAGTTGTCCTCGACCACCAGGTCGCGGACCAGCGGCGCGTTGGTCGAGCCGACCATGATGCACGCGTTGAACGGGTCCTGCGAGCTCTTGTCGTACGGCTCGAGCCGGTTGTGCTTGACCACCATCGCGGTGCCGCCCGTGGTCTGCAGGGCGTCGTTGTGCGAATTGTCGGTGCGGGCCAGGTCGTGCACCCAGGAATCCACGATGGAGACGTTGTTGCCCAGCCGCGGCCCGTCGATGACGTTGTGCACGTCCACCCGGCGCAGCGTGTAGTTGTCGCAGCAGACGGCCGTCGAGTTGACGCCCGAGCCGTCGATCTCGACGTCCTCCAGCACGAGGTTCTGCGTGGTGTCGAACGTGCGGACGGCCCAGGTCCTGCGGTCGCAGGTGATCCGCGACTGGCGGATCGTGACGTTCCGGGCGTGCACGTCGACGCACCCGTCGATGTCGAGGCCGGTGACCACCTCGCCGTCGGTGACCAGGTCGATGCTCTCGGCCTTGGTCAGCTTGACGTCGTCGGGCACGCCGGTGGTGCTCGCGTCCGGCCAGCGGGTGGGCACCTCGCCGTCCGCGGAGACCGCGACGCCGGGGGAGGCCGCGGGAGCCCTGGTGGCGGCGAGCGGCGGCGGCTCCGCGTCGTCGCCGCCGGGCAGCAGCCACGGCGCCACCAGGGCGCCGACCAGCAGGACCGCGAGCACGCCGAGCCCGATCGCGACCGGCCGGCGCCAGCGGACGCGCGACGGTGGTGGCTCGCCCGGTCCGCGCACCTGCGCGACGCCGACGGCGCTGTTGCTCACGAGATCCCCCAGTTTTCGCGCGGCACGACGCCACGCTGGGCGTCGCCGGGCAGCGAACGCAACCGACGCTACAAGGACCCGGCAAAGGGTCACAACCCTAGGTCCTGTCCGACGGATCGGACCTAGCGGGCCTCCTGCCGCGGCATGACGACCTCGCGGACGATGAGCTGGACCGCGGCCACCGCCGGGATGGCGACCAGGGCGCCGAGGACGCCGAACAGGCCGACGCCGACCAGGGCCGCGACGATCGCGGCGACGTCGCTCACCTTGACCGACCGGCGCATCACCTTCGGGTAGATGAGGTAGTTCTCCACCTGCTGGTAGACGAGGAAGAACACCGCGGAGGCGATGCCGACCGTCAGCGAGTCGGCGAACGCCACGATGGTCACGATGACCGCGCCGATGGTCGCCCCGATCTGCGGGATCAGGTCGCAGACCGCGACGACGACCGCGAGCGCGAACGGGTAGGCCAGGCCGACGATCGTCGCGAACACGAACGCACTGATGCCGGCCAGCACCGCGACCGCCAGCGCGCCGACGATGTAGGCACCGACCTTGGCGAGGATCTCGTCGGTGAGCAGCTGGACCCGCTCCCGGCGCGAGCGCGGCACCAGCCCGTACGCCGCCGCCTTCATCTTGTCGAAGGACGCCATGAAGTAGATCGTGAGCACCAGCACGGTGAGCACCTGGAAGAGGGTGCCGAAGATCAGCTTGGCGCCGCCGAAGACACCGCCCAGCGCCCGGCCGAGCGTGTCGGGGCTGGCCAGCGACTTGGCCTTGTTGACGAGGTCGAACTGACCGACCAGGTCGTTGATGGTGGGGTTGCGCTGCAGCGCCTCGATGTAGCCGGGCGCCGCCGCGACGAAGTCGCCGACCTGGGTGACCAGCGGCGGCACCAGCGCGCCGATCGCGCCGGCGATCACCAGCACGAGCGCGAGCGCGACGATCGCGACCGCGCCGGTCCGCGGCAACCCCAGCTTGCGCAGCCTGACCACGGCCGGGTTGAGCCCGATCGCCAGAAACAGCGCGATGAAGATGAGCACGAGGATGCCGAACGCGTTGCGGACGGCGAGATAGGTGGCGTACGCCAGGACGAGGCCGAGCCCGCCGACGAAGCCGAGCAGGAACGGGCTGCGCCGGAACGGCCGCCCGGGGCGCCCGAACGGTTGGTCGTCGTCCGCCTCCGGCGGCGGGGCCGGCCGTGGCCTGGGCACCGGCTCGTCGCCGGTCGTCTGCTGGTCGGCCGTGGGGGCCGGATCGTCGGCGCTCACCTGGCTCACCTCTCACCCGTCAGGCCCGGCACGTTACAAGACCGGCGCGACGGCCGCGAGACCGCCGCACCGGTGGCCGACCTTGCGGACTACGCCGATGCCCGCGATCGTGCGGTCGTCCTGACTGGAGTCGTTCGGCCGCGCCGGTCAGTCGGCGGCGGGCGTACGGCTCTTCTGCTCGTCGGCGGCGTCGACGATCGCCTTCAGCGACTCGGCGTCGGCGTCGGCCTTACCGTTGCCGTTGGCCGCGCCCACCTCGGCCGAGCCGTTCGCCTCCGGGTCGGGCGCGGGTGCCGGGGCCGCGGCGCGGGCCTCGGCCAGCGCCTGGCGTGCCCGGGCCAGCTCCGCCCGCACCTCGTCGAGCTGCTTGCGCGCCGACTCGGTCTCCTCCTGGGCGCCGGCCAGCCGCTCGGCCTCGTCGTCGAGTTGCCGGCGGATCGCCGCCGCGTGCTCCTCGGCCTGGCGGCGCAGCTCGGCCGCGTACCGCTCGGCCTCGACCCGCTGCGCGGTCACCTGCTGCTCGATGCCGGTGCGCCACTGGGTCAGCTCGCGTTCCGCGGACGCGCTGCGGGAGGTGTAGTCGTGCTCGGCGCTGCTCTGCCGCTCCCGGATCTGGCGCTCCAGCTCGGCCCGGTGGTGGCCCAGCTCCTGGTCGATCGCGGCCCGGCGGGCGGCCGCCGACTCGTCGAGCGCGGCCCGCTGCCGGGCGTCCTCCCGCTCCAGGGCCGTCCGCTTCTCGACGACCTCCCGCTCGACCGCCGCCCGCTGCGCGGCGACCAGCTGGTCGGACTCGGCGCGCAGCGCGGCCACCTCACGACCGGCGGCGGCACGCAGCTCGGCGACCTCGCGCTCGGCGGCGGCGCGCTGCGCGGCCAGCTCCCGCTCGACCGCGGCACGCACGGCCTCGGCCTCCTCGCGGGCGGTGGTCAGGATGTCGGCGGACTCGCTGTGCAACCGCTGGATCTCGGCGTGGGTGGCCGCGAGCTCGGCGTCGAACTCGGCCCGGCGCTTGGCGTCGACCTTCTCCTCCTCGCCGCGCCGGGCGGCGAGGGCGAGCTCGAAGTCGCGGATCGCCGAGGCCGCGTGCCCGCGTGCCTCGTCGACGAGGTTGTCGGCCCGGTCGCGCTGGGTCTGCACCGACCGGTGCGCGTCGGCGCGGATCTCGTCGGCCTGCTCCTCGGCCAGCGCGAGGATCTGCTCGACCCGCGGCCCGAGGTGGCGGAACCGCACGACGTCGATGCTCGCGGCCTCGCGGCGCACCGCGGCCAGCTCGACCTGGAGCTGCTCGACCTGCGCGGAAAGCATGTGGACCTCGCCGAACCGGTCTTCGCGTTCGGCGAGCAGCGCGGCGATCTCCTGCTCGGCCTGGCTGACGTAACGGTCGACCTGGCGGCGATCGTAGCCGCGCAGCGCGGACTCGAAGTGGGGGGTAGAAGCGTCGCCACCCAGAGCGAACAGTTCCGCGCCGTTGGACATGGTCACATCCTCACACGCAAACGTCCCGTGCCGCGCCGATACACACCGCATCGCGGGACGTGCGACTGTTGCGGTCGAATTGAGGGAAGTAGACCAATATTAGCCGAGCCCACAGACGCCGGCAGGCCGCACCGCGTCAGCGCGGTGCGGCCTGTTGCCAGCCGTGTGCCCCAGCAGCGGGTCAGGCGTTGGCCGCCGACTTGTCCTCGGCGTCCTTGTCCTTCTTGGTCTCCTGCTTGGGCGCCGCGACCGACGGGACGATGCCGGCGAGACCGGAGAGCATCTGGCCGAGCTGCGCGGTGACCGCGTCCTTCTGGCGGGTGAGGTCCTCGACCTCGCGCCGGGCGGCCTGCGTGGTGATCTCGGCCTCGGTGCGCGCCTCCGTGAGGTGGCGGTGCGCCTCGGACTGCGCGTCCTTGAGCGCCTTGTCGGCCGCGTTGCGCGCCCGGTCGACGGTCTCCGCGGCGGTGCGCTCGGACTCGACGCGGCGTGCCTCGGCGCGCTGCTCGATCTCCTTGGCCCGGTCCTCAGCGGCGCGGGCGCGCTCCTCGGCCTCGGCGACCAGCTTCTGGGTCTGCGCGACCTGAGCGGCGTGCCGCTCGGACTCCTCGCGCTCGGCCTTCTCGCGGCGCTCGGCCAGCTCGAGCGCGAGGGCCTGCAGGTCCTTGTCGCGCTTGTCGCGGGCGTCGCTGAGCATCTTGGTCGCCTCGGCGCGCTTCTCCTCGGCCTCGCGGCCGGCCTTGGCGCGCAGCTGCGTGATCTCCCGCTCGGCGGTGGCGCGCAGCGTGGCGACCTCGCGCTCGACGGTCGACTTGAGCTCGGCGACCTCGTGCGCGGTGACCGTGCGCAGCTGCTTTGTCTCGCGGTCGGCGTCGGCGCGCAGCGTGTCGGCCTCGCGGCGGGCCTGCACGCGGACCTCGGCGGGCGGGCGCGCGGGGGGGGGGGGGCCGGC
>NZ_JBFAIU010000166.1:0-16207 GCF_040654855.1 Asanoa sp. NPDC050611 | reverse complement strand
GGGCGGTGGCGCCGGTGGCGGCGTCGGCCTGCGTGGTCCCGGTGAGCCGACCGATCCCGGCTGGACGGCCGGCGACGAGCGGCTGCTGCCGGTCCTGCTGACCACGGACCCGGCGACGCCGGCGGGCGCGGCGACGGTCGAGCGGATCGTCGCCGCGGCACCGGGCGAGGTCGGCGGCACGGCGGCCCAGGACGCGGACGCGGTCGACGCGATCTACGGCGACAGCTGGTGGGTGCTGGCCCTCGTCGTCGTGATCACGTTCGCGCTGTTGGCCCGGGCCCTGCGGTCGGTCTGGCTGCCGGTCAAGGCGCTGCTGCTCAACGTGGTCTCGATCGCCGCGGCGTACGGCATCACGGTCTGGATCTGGCAGGACGGCCACGGCAGCGAGACCCTGTTCGGCACGGAGTCGAGCGGCTCGATCACGGTGTGGGTACCGATCGCGGCGTTCTCGTTCCTCTTCGGACTGTCGATGGACTACGAGGTGTTCATCCTGTCCCGGATCCGCGAGGGCCACGACGCGGGCCTGTCGACGGACGAGGCGACGGTGCACGGCATCGCCTACACGGGCCGCCTGGTCACCTCGGCGGCGTTGATCCTGGTGCTGGCCTTCATCGCCCTGTCCACGGTCCCCGTGGTCGACGTCAAGATCTTCGCGACGACGCTGGCCCTCGGTATCGCCCTGGACGCCACCATCGTCCGCGCGGTCCTGACGCCGGCCCTGGTAGCCGCGTTCGGCCGGGTCAACTGGTGGTGGCCCGGCCGCCGCCGCTTGCCTGACGCCGGGTGATCCGCGCGATCGCGTGGCCGGCCTTGTCCCGCTCCCAGTGCTTGCGGCGGGGGTTGTCGACGATCCGGCGCAGCGGTGTGAGGGCGCGTTCGTCGCCGTAGCGTCCGGCCGCGTCCAGCGCGGCGTGCCGGACGACGTCGGCGCGGTCCCCGAGCAGCCGGGGAAGCAGGTCGGTGAGCGCCTTGCTGCGGCGGACGAGCAGGCTCCCGACGGCGGTGGCCCGCAGGTACTCGTTACCGGCCGCGCGGACCTGGGCGGCCGCCACCAGGATCGCCTCGGATCCGGCGGAACGCAGGTTGCGCAAGGCGTAGACAACGCTGCTGTGGCGGCGCAGCGCCGGACTGGCGGTGACGACGGACTCGAACCGCTCGGGCCACTGCTGAGCGGCGGCGTAGACGATCTCCGCCGCGTCCTCGACCACCGCCCGCGGGTGGGCACCCGCCGCACCGGTCGGCGGCGCGGGCACGTCGCCGGCGACAACCGCGAGCAACGCCGCGCAAGCGTCGTCGTGAAGCGTCAGAAACCGCGCCAACGCTTCGCGATAGTCGTCCCCGCCGAGCGCGGCGAGCAGGCGGGCGAGTCCACCGTCCACAACCGATGAACCTACCGCCGGGTCAGCGGTGTCTCGCGGGAGGAACGGTCCGGACCACCGCGGACCCGAGCAAAGAATCTAAAGCTCTTCTGGCGACGCGATGAGAGAGGCGAGGAGGCGCAAGCGGTCGGCGGACGGTGAGCCGGCCGCGGCGCCGTTGAAGATGATCCGCTGGCCCGGGTCGTCGGGGAGGCGCAGGCTTTCCTCGTTGAGCGTCAGGCGGCCGACCAGCGGATGGTCCCACTCGCGCACCGCGTGCAGGCACTCCGCCACCGGATGCATGGCCCAGATCCGGGCGAACTCCGCGCTGCGGATGCTCAGGTCGCCGACCAGTTCCGCCAGCAGGGGATCGTCCGGCGCATCGCTGGACGCGTTGCGCAGGTACGCGACCGTGTTGTGGGCCTCGCGCTCCCATTCCACCACCAGGTCGCGCATCGCCGGGTTCAGGAACATCTGGCGCGCCATGTTCGGGCGTTCGTCCGGGGTCAGGCCCAGCAGCGCGAAGCCGAGGCGGTTCCCGCCCAGCAGGTCCGTGCGCCGGCCCACGATGATCACCGCCTGGTCCGTGCTGCTGTCGGCCAGGGCGAGCACCGAGCCCCGCACCGTCTCCGGGCCGGGGAAGCGGCGGCGCGGGACCGCGGCCGGGCGGGCCAGGCGCACCAGGTGCAGGCGCTCCGCCTCGTCCAGGCGCAGGGCATTGGCGAGGGCGTCCAGGACCGAGTCGGACATCTGGTGGCTCTCGCCCTGCTCGATCCGCGTGTAGTAGTTCACACTCACGCCCGCGAGCTGGGCCACCTCCTCGCGGCGCAGCCCCGGCACGCGGCGGGCCGTGCCGTATGTCCGGATCCCGGTCGACGCCGGGGTCAGGGCCGCCCGGCGCGATCGCAGGAAGTCGCCGAGTTCGCTGCTCATGGTGCCGATCATCCCTTCGGGTCCGGCGGCGCTGCCGTCCCCTGCCGTGGGTACCCAGCGCAGGGCGTGGTCGCCGCCGTCAACCGGGTGCAACCTCGTCGCGTGAGCAAATATTCGTTGGGCCTCGACACGTTCGGTGACGTCCTCTCCGACAACGACGGCAAACCGGTCAGCCACGCCGAAACCATCCGCGGCCTGGTCGAGCACGCCGTGCTCGCCGACAAGGTGGGCCTCGACTTCTTCGGCATCGGCGAGCACCACACGTTCGACATGCCGCTGTCCGCGCCGGACGTGGTGATGGCCGCCATCGCCGCCCGCACCGAGCGGATCCGGGTCGGCTCGGCCGTGACGGTGCTCAGCTCCGACGACCCGGTGCGGGTCTTTCAGCGGTACGCGACCCTGCACGCGCTCTCCAACGGCCGGGCCGAGGTCATCCTCGGTCGCGGGTCGAGCATCGACTCGTTCCCGCTCTTCGGTTACGACCTCGCCGACTACGAGGAGCTGTTCGAGGAGAAGGTCGACCTGTTCGCCCGCCTGCTCGAGGAGAAGCCGGTCACCTGGTCCGGCCGGCTGCGCCCGGCGCTGGTCGACGCCGACGTCGTCCCGCACACCGAGGGCGGGCCGATCCCGACCTGGATCGGCGTGGGCGGCAGCCCGAAATCCGTGATCCGGACGGCCACCTACAACATGTCCCTGATGTTGGCGATCATCGGCGGGCCGGTCGAGCGCTTCAAGCCGTTCGCGGACCTGTTCCGGGAGGCGGAACGGCGGCTCGACAAGCCGGCCAAGGCGATCGGCATCCACTCGCCGGGGCACATCGCGGACACCGACGAGGAGGCTTACGAGCAGCTGCTCCCCCACTACCTCGAGGTGCTCACGCGGGTCGGCCGGCAGCGCGGCTGGCGCCCGCCGACCGCCGAGCACCTGCGGCACGAGATCGCGACCGGCGCCTGGCACGTCGGCGCGCCGGAGACCGTGGCCCGCAAGATCGCTGAGTCGATCAGGACGCTGGGTGCGGTGCGGTTCGACCTCAAGTACGGGCTCGCCGGAGTGCCGCACGACGCGGTGCTGCGCAACATCGAGTTGTACGGGACGAAGGTCGCCCCGATGGTCCGCGAGCTGCTCGGCGACGACTGACCGCAGTGCGCCGGGGCGGCGGGGCTCCGGGGAGTCGGGCACAATCGGCGGCGTGAGCGCCAGCGAGTCGTCCTTCGATGAGACCGTCGTCGACGATCCGGGCGCCCGGGTCCTCTACTGGCTGCTGTTCCCGGTGCTCGGCGTCGGGCTCGGCTGGGTCGTCCAGTGGGCGGCGGGCTGGGTCGCGGGCCTGCCGGTGGCGCCGCTGAAGGGCGTCTTCCGGGCGATCGACGAGGCGCCCGACCCGCAGGCCGCGCTGGCCGCGATGGGCGTCGGCCTGGTGCTCGGTGTGATCGTGGCGGTGCTGGCGGTCGCCGACATGCTGGTGATCCGGGTCGGCGCGGGCGAGGTCGAGCTGAGCCGGGGTGGCAAGAAGCGCTCCTTCGCCCGCGGCGACGTCACCGGCGTCTTCTTCGACGGCAAGGAGCTGGTGCTGCTCGGGCGGGCGTCCACCGAGCTGGCCCGGGAGAAGACCGACCTGTCGAAGACCGGCGTGGAGGCGGCGTTCACCGCCAAGGGCTACCCCTGGCTGGCCGGCGGCGATCCGCACCGCGACGAGTTCCGCATCTGGACCCGGCTCGACGACGACCTGCCCGGAGTGGCGCACGGCCTGCTCATCGACCGCGCCACCGCGCTGGAGAAGGGCAGGTCCGAGGACGCCGCGGTCCTGCGGGAGCAGCTGCTCAAGCTCGGCGTCGTGGTGCGGGACGAGAAGAAGAAGCAGTACTGGCGACGGGACCGGCGGGAGTTGGCGTGATCCGGATCGCGATGTGGTCGGGGCCGCGCAACGTCTCGACGGCCCTGATGCGCAGCTTCGGCGCGCGGGCCGACTGTGCCGTGGTCGACGAGCCGCTCTACGCCGCATACCTGGCGGTGACCGGCCTCGACCATCCCGGGCGGGCCGACGTGCTGGCCAGCCAGCCGACCAACTGGGCGGAGGCGGTCGACCGGCTGCGGCAGCCGTCCGGCAAGCCGGTGCGGTACGAGAAGCACATGGCGCACCACCTGCTGCCGGAGGTCGGCCGGTCCTGGCTGGCCGAGGTCACCAACGCCTTCCTCATCCGGGACCCGGCGCACGTGGTCGCCTCCTACGCGAAGGTGCGCGGGGCGCCGACGCTGGCGGATCTCGGTTACCCGCAGCAGGTGGAGATCTTCCGGGCGCACGGCGGGCCGGTGCTCGACTCCGCGCGGCTGCTCCAGGACCCCGCCGGGCAGTTGCGCAAGCTCTGCGCGGAGCTCGGCATCGGGTTCGACGAGGCGATGCTGAGCTGGCCGCCCGGGCGGCGGGACACCGACGGGGTGTGGGCGCCGCACTGGTACGCCGCCGTCGAGCGCTCGACCGGGTTCGCGCCGTACCGGCCCGAGCCGGCCTCGGTGCCGGACGAGCTGGCCCACCTCGTGGTGGCGGCGCGGCCGCACTACGAGGAGCTGGCCGCGCACGCCCTCTAGGTCCGGGCCGGGCCCGGGGTAACGTGTGGTCCCATGCCCGACTCCTTGATCAAGATCAGTCTCATCGTCGCCACGTACGCGCCGGGCAACGCGATCAACCGCCTGATCGACTCCCTCGACCGGCAGACCCTACCTGCGGCCGAGTTCGAGGTGATCTTCATCGACGACGGGTCGCCGGACGACACCCTGGCGCGCCTGCACACGATCGCGTCGACCCGGCCGAACGTCACCGTGCTGGCGATCGACAACTCCGGCTGGCCCAGCCGGCCGCGCAACATCGGCCTGCGGCAGGCGCGTGGCGAGTACGTCATGTACGTCGACCACGACGACTCGATCTACCCGGACGGGCTGGCCCGGGCCTGGGCGTACGCGGCGGAGACCGGGGCGGACATCCTGAGCCCCAAGGAGTCGAAGACGAACGACGTGTGGTGGGGCACGTCCAGCCTCACCGCAGGGAACATTCCGGACGTCCTGCGGGAGGAACGGGTCCACCGCCTCCTGCCGATGGTTCCGCACAAGCTTTACCGCCGCACCCTCCTGCTCGAGCGCGGGATCGACTTCCCGGAAGGCGCGCGGGTCCTCTGGGAGGACTGGTACGTCAACGTCGAGGCGTACCGGCACGCGAATCGGGTGGCCGTGCTCGCCGACACCCCGGTCTATCTGTGGCACGGCAGCGACATGAACAGCTCGCACACCTTCGACCCGGCCCGGGCCGACTTCTGGGACCGGCTCGAGCAGCTGCTCGAGTTCATCGAGTCCACACTGGACGAAGGCCCGTACCGCCAGGACCGCCGCGTGCTCATGGAGCACAACGTGCGGACCCGGGTGATCGACCGGTGCGCGCGGCTGCTGATGAACGACGCGCTCGACGATCCCGAGGCCAAGGAACGCGCCCTGGCGCGCTCGAACCAGCTCCTGGAACGCTTCTGCACCGACGAGGTGTTCGCCGCCCTGCCCAAGAAGCACCAGGGTCTGGCGATCCTGCTGCGGGCGCGGCGGCCGGACCTCGTGGCCGGCTTCCATCGGGCCGACATCGCCCTGACCGCCTCGACCCGGGTCACCGGCGTCAGCCAGAGCGACGGGATCCTGCGCCTGGACACGCAGACGCGCTGGCACGCCAAGGACGCCGCGAAGCCGGGGTTCGCCCTCGACTCCGGCCGGCTCCTGCGCGTGGTCGCCCCGGAAGTCCGCGCGGCCCTGCCGCCCGAGCTGCTCGACCACAGCGAGGACCTCGGCCGGATGCGGGTCGACGTGGCCGCCCGGGCCCGCAAGGAGTTCGTGACCTGGCAGCTGCCACACCACGCCGAGCCGGCCCGGTTCGACGCCGAGACGGCGGCCCTGGTGGCTTCCGGTCACGCGCTGCTCGACATCGACACCGCACGGCTCGACCGGCCGCTCCAGGACACGGTGTGGGACCTGCGGACGCGCACCGAATGGTGCGGCATGGAGCGCAAGGGCGCCCTCGGGTACGCCGGTCCGGCGCGGCCGTGGCTGGCGGCGGGGCGGCCCGCGGTCGCGTACGCCAACACCACCGGTGGCATGTCGCTGGACCTGGCCGGGACGCTGCGCACGTTCGCCACGGACGCCAAGCCGCACGGCGCGGCCGGCGCGGTCGCCGCGTTCTCGGTCCCGCTCGTCAACGCCACCGCGTCCGGTCCCGCCGACGTGCCGGCCGAGCTGGCCGCGATCCCGGCCGACGTCGACGCGGCCGCCGGCGTCGAGGAGATCGAGACCCTGGCCAAGATCGGGGATCTCCGGGCGCGCGTGGTGGCCGACGGCCAGGATGTCCGTCTGGTCGGGGGGACCGACCTGGTTCCGGGCCAGTACGTGCTCTACGCCCGCCGGAACGGCAAGTTCGCCCGCACGCGGGCGCGACTGCTCGTGGCCGACGACGGGCTGGCCACCTTCCACTGATCGGCCCGTCCAGAGCCGGACAGAACGGTCCGAGTCAGTGCAACCCCCTGCGCTGACATCGGGCCTTACCAGATCCGGCCCCCGCCACAAGTTCCGTTCACGTTATCCTCGCCGGACGTTCACCTTCGCGAAGCGGATGGCGGCCCCCGTCGCTGTCCGCCTCGCGGTGGTCGAGTCACGAGGGACGAGAATTGAACTGTTTGATCGCGGACATCTCCTGGGAGCGCGTTAACCTGTCGCTCACCGTCGTGCTCGCTGAGGACACCGGTGGTGACCAGACCGGCGCCGACGTCGGCGCCCTGGAGGCCGTCGAGTTCAGGATCGTCGACCGCGATCGGGCATACCCGGTCACGACGACCGCGCTGGGCGGCGGGCGCTACCGGCTCGACCTCAACGTGACCAACTTCCGCAACCGGCGGCAGGTTCCCGACGGCACCTGGCGGATCGTGCCCTACCTCGACGGGCGCCCTGGCCCGGCCGCGGGCTACGACCTCACCGCCATCGCCCAGCTCGACCAGGACGGCCGCGCCTTCGTCTACGCCGCCAACAACGTGTCGTACATCGTCGGTTTCGGTGTCGCGGAGGACGAGAAGCACCCCGACTTCGTGATGCGGACATACCAGATGTTCCGCAAGCCGAGCCCCAAGCCCAAGGCCCGCCGGCAGCCGCTGGGCAAGCGGTTCCAGCAGTGGGTGCTGCCCCGCGCCCGCCGGGTCAAGCTGGCCAACTGGGTCTACCGGACGTCCCGCACGCTCAACCCGCCGCGGGGCAACCGCATCCTGTTCGCGTCCGAGATGCGCACCGGGATGGAAGGCAACCTGCTGCGGGTGCACGAGCGGATGCACGAGCGCGGCCTGGCGTCGAAGTTCTCGTTCCGCTACTCGTTCCGGATTCCCCGCGTGGCCACCAAGAAGACCACCCTGCGGACCATCTACCTGCTCGCCACGTCCGACATCGTGCTCATCGACGACTACTTCGGCCTGCTGCAGATGCTCCAGCTCTCGCCGAAGACCAGGATCATCCAGCTCTGGCACGCCGGCAGCGGGTTCAAGGCCGTGGGCTACAGCCGGTTCGGCATCTACGGCTCGCCGAAGCTGCAGAACGCGCACCGCAAGTACACCTACGCGATCGCCGGTTCGAAGCACCTCGTGCACGTGTACGCCGAGGCGTTCGGCATCGAGGAGTCCGCGGTCGTGCCCACCGGTCTGCCCCGGGTCGACACGTTCCTCGACGCGGAGCGCACCAAGCAGGTGGTGGCCGACTTCTTCGCCGACCACCCGGCGCTGGCCGGCAAGCGGATCATCCTGTTCGCGCCGACGTTCCGCGGCCGTGGCATCGGCGACGCACACTACGACTTCTCCCGCGTCGACTTCGACCGGCTCTACGAGATGTGCGGCGACGACTCGGTCGTGCTGTTCCGGATGCACCACTTCGTGCGGACGCCGGTGCCGATCCCGCCGGAATACAGCGACCGCCTCCTCGACTTCGCGGCGTTCCCGTCGACGAACGACCTCCTGCAGGTCACCGACGTGCTGATCACCGACTACTCGTCGGTCATCTACGAGTTCTCCCTCCTCGGCAAGCCCATGTTGTTCTACGCGTACGACAAGGCGGTCTACTCGGCCACGCGCGGTTTCCACCGCGACTTCGACACCGTGGCGCCCGGCAAGGTCTGCGAGAGCTTCGACGACCTCATCAAGGCGCTGCAGACCGGCGACTACGAGACCTGGAAGATCGAGTCGTACGTCCGGGAGAACTTCGACCAGGTCGACACGGGGTCCGCGGACCGGGTCATCGACTGGCTCATCCTCGGTGACCCACCGGTCGCCGGGCAGGACGCGGCCCCGGCCGGCCCGCAGCCGGCCGTCGTCGAGGCGGAGGCGCTGGCCGACGTCGACGCCATCGAGGACGCGGTCGCCGGCGAGGACGCCGACGCCGTCGGCGACGCGGCCGCGATCGACGCGGTCGATGTCGGGCACGAGGCGGGAGTGGCGAGCCGGTGAACGTCGCGGTCATCTTCGCCGGTGGCATCGGCACCCGAATGAACTCGCGTGCCCTGCCGAAGCAGTTCCTCGAGATCAACGGCAAGCCGATCATCATCCACACGCTGGAGCACTTCGACGAGCACCCCGAGATCGACGCGATCGCCGTCGTGATCGTCGCGGACTACCGCGATCAGCTCAACCGGCTGTTGACGCGGTACGAGATCAGCAAGGTCCGATGGCTGGTCGACGGCGGAGACACCGGCCAGGCCTCCCGACACCGCGGCCTCCGCGCGGTCGCGCAGGACTGCCCGGAGGACACCGTCGTGCTCATCCACGACGGCGTGCGGCCGTTGATCAACGCCCAGCTGATCAGCGACAACATCGCGAGCGTACGGACGCACGGCTCGGGCATCACCTGCACGAAGGTCACGGAGACGGTGGCGCTGAGCCAGGAGGACCACATCGACGCGGTGATCCCGCGCGACCACCTCTACGCGGCCCAGGCACCCCAGAGCTTCCGGCTCGGCGAGATCCTCGCCCTCTACGAGCGGGCGGTCGCCGAGGGCGAGCACGACACGATCGACTCGTGCTCGCTGATGCACCGGTACGGCATGAAGATCCGCCGGGTCGACGGGCCCCGCTCCAACATCAAGATCACTACGGCAGAGGACTTCTACCTGTGCCGGACGTTCTTCGAGATCATCGAAAACCGTCAGATCGTGGGGATGTGAGCGATGCCGTCGCCTGACCGCCCCGTCGTGACCGGCGACGTGGCCGAGATCCTCGCCCGCGACCTGCCCTGGGAACGGCTGTCCGGCTCGACCGTGCTCGTCACCGGCGCGAGCGGCATGCTCCCGTCGTACGTCGTGCACACCCTGCTCGCCCTCAACGACCGGCGCGGCGCCGGAATCACCGTCCACGGACTGGTCCGCGACGGCGACAAGGCCCGCCGGCTGCTCGCCGGCGTGGTCGACCGGCCCGACTTCCACCTCGTCGTGCAGGACGTGACCGAGCCGCTGGCCTGGTCGGGGGCGCTCGACTACGTGGTGCACGGCGCGAGCGCCGCGCGGCCGGTGCTGCACGGCACCGCGCCGGTCGCCACGATCAAGGCGAACCTGCTCGGCACGGCCAACCTCCTCGACCTCTGCGTCGACCGGGGCAGCCGCGGATTCGCGTTCATGTCGTCGGCCGAGATCTACGGAGCCCAGCCGCCCGGCACCACGCTCATCGACGAGCAGAGCTACGGCGGCCTCGACATCCTCAACCCCCGCGCCTGCTACGCGGAGGGCAAGCGGGCTGCCGAGAGCCTGTGCGCCGCGTACCAGGCCCAGTTCGGCGTGGAGTGCCGGATCGCTCGCTTCGGCCACGTGTACGGCCCGGGCATGGCCCTCGACGACGGGCGGGTCCAGGCCGACTTCGCCGCCAACGTGGTCGCCGGCACCGACATCGTCCTCAACAGCGACGGCTCCGCGGTGCGCACCTACACGTACGTGGCCGACGCGGTCGCCGGGCTCATGTACGCGCTGCTGCGCGGTGACCGGACCGTCTACAACATCGCCGACCCGGGCGGCCTGGTGTCGATCCGCCGGCTCGCCGAGCTGTTCACCGAGGTACGGCCGGAGAAGGGCCTGCGACTGGTGTTCACCGACGCCGCCGACGCCCGGTCCTACAGCCCGGCCAAGGGCCAGGGTCTCGACAGCCGCCGCCTGGCGGAGCTCGGCTGGCGGCCCGTGGTCGACCTGCCGACCGGCCTCGACCGGATGGTCACCGACCTCGAGTCGACCAGCCGGGCCGTCGTCTGACTAGATCACCCTGGTGCCGTGTGTCCGGGCGTGCTCCTGGTAGATCGCGGACAGCTTGGCGGTGACCGGGCCCACCTCGCCGGTGCCGATCGAGCGGCCGTCGATGGTGGTGACAGCGGCCAGCTCGCCCATGGTGCCGGTGCAGAACACCTCGTCGGCCGTGTACATCTCGACCAGCGAGACGTCGCGGACCGTGACCGGGACGCCGGCGTCCGGCGCCAGCTCCAGGACCGTGTCCCTCGTGATCCCTTCCGGGCAGGCGACCGTGCGCGGGGTGACCAGCGCGCCGCCGACGACGGCGAACAGGTGGGTGGCGTTGGTCTCGGCGACGAACCCGCGCGGGTCGAGCATCAGCGCGTCGTCGGCGCCGGCCGCGTTCGCCTCGATCTTCGCGAGGATCGAGTTGAGCAGGTTCGCGTGGTGGATCTTCGGGTCGAGGACGTCGGCACCGGGCCGCCGGACACTCGCCGTGACGAGTGTGAGGCCTCTGGTGTCGTACACCGGGGGCTTGTGCTCGGCGAGCACGATCAAGGTGCTGCCGGCGGTGTTCAGCCGCGGGTCCATGCCGCTGGTGAGCTTGACGCCGCGGGTCAGGGTCAGCCGCACGTGTACGCCGTCGCGCATGCCGTTGGCGTTCAAGGTCTGCGCGACCGCGTCGGTGATGTCCTGATTGGACGGAATGTCCGCAAAGTTGAGTGCGGTCGCCGAACGCCGCAGCCTGGCCAGGTGGGCGTCGAGCGCGAAGATCCGGCCGTCGTAGAGCCGAAGCCCCTCCCAGACCGCGTCACCACCCTGGACAACCGAGTCGAACGGCGACAATCCGGGCTCATCGCGGTGCCGGAGCACGCCGTTGACCCAATAGCTGATGTCGGCGTTCCGCGGGTCGTACCTCTGCAGCATCCACCCAGCAGATCACGCCCATCCACATGACTGGCGCGCAGGGCCGCTGGAGGGGCAGAGTGTCCTGCGTGTCGCAGCCCTCCCCGCTCGCCGCCGCGCTCCGCCAGGCCCAGGCGCTGCGTGACGCCGGCGACCTGACCACGGCCCGCGCGCTGCTGTCGGACGCGGTCGACGCGGCCCGCCCGCTGCTGGGCGACGACCACCCGGAACTGCTGGGCGGGCAACACGCGCTGGCCACGCTGCACCGGGAGGCCGATGACCCGGCGGCGGCCCGCCGGGTGCTGGAGGAGGCGCTGGCCGCCGGGGAGCTGCACCTGGGCGAGGCCAACCCGCTGATGCTGGCGCTCTCGTTCGACCTGGGCACGGTGGCGGAGGAACTGGGCAACCGGCACGAGGCCCGCCGCAACTTCACCCGCGTCGCCAGTTACGGGCCGGCCACCTTCGGTGAAGATCATCACATGGTACGCACGGCAGAGGCGTACCTGTCCGCCGTCGGCGGCGAGCTTCCGCCTTTGCCGCCGCTGCAACCCACCGTGGCTCCTCCCCCACCGGGGGCGCCGACCCGACCGTTCGGCCCGGCGCGACCGGGCGTGCCGCCGCCTGCGCCACCGGCTCTGCAGTTCGGTGTGGGTCAACCGGGCGTTCTGCCACCCGCGCAACCTGCCTCGGGCCAATCAGGCTCACCGGGTCCGCGGTTCGCCTCGGGGCAACCCGGCGTGCTCCCGCCCGCGCCACCTGCCGCGGGCCACGTACCGGGGCAACCAGGCTCACCGCCGTTTTCCCCGTCCGGCGGGAAACCGCCTGTCGGGCCACCGACCACGTGGCCGCCGACCTCGTCGCCGGACCCTGTGGCGCAGCCGATGCCGCCCGGCACGCACCGGGCGGGAGCCCCGGCGGCGGAGGTCGCGCCGGGAGTGTTCGCGCCACCGCGACATGGGGCGGAGACCGTCGACCTGTCCGCTCGCGCCGCGATCGACGCACCGACGCAGGCTCTGCCGACACAGTCCGCGCGGCCGCCGGGGGCGACGCCGGTCAGCCCGCGGGACCAGGCCGGTGACGCTACAGCTACGCCCGGCCCGGGCGGTCCGGCTGCTTCCGGCCCGTGGGATGCCCCGCCGGGGACAACCGCATCGGGGAACCCCGGAAGTCCGGCCCGCGTCGCACCGGAGTCGGGCGCGCCGTCTAACGGCACGCCCTCCCCTCACGACGGTTCACTCTGGAATGGTGCCGAGTCACCCGACACCGGAGGCTCCCCGGCGCCGCAACAGGCCGGGAACGCCCAGGGCTGGGTCGGCGCCGCTGTTACGCCGCCCGGGCAACCAGGCAACGCTCCGACCTGGGCCGACGGTGCAGCACCTACGAGCGGGCAGCCCGGCAACGGAGCGCCATGGGGTAAACCCGCCGCACCTACAAACGGCCAGCAGGGAAACACAACAACCTGGGGCGACGCCGCCGCTTCCGCAGGCGCGCAACCTGCAACCACCTGGGGTGGCTCCGCCGGTCCCTCGTCCGGGCAACCCGGCGCCGCCGCGGCGTGGGGTGGGGCGGTCGCACCTGGACAGCCGGGGAGTGTGCCCGGATGGGGTGCCGACGCCAACGGCGCTCGCTGGGGTGACGGTAGGCCGTCGCCGGCCGGAGGTTCGGACGGGGACTGGGGACGAGAGTTGGAGCCCGCGCGGGAGAGGATGCCGCGGGCGTTCGGGACCCGCCCCGAGGCCGCCGCCTCTCCTGCGACGGCGGTCGAGGTGGCGCCCGTATCCCTGCATGGTCCGATGGCTGCCGCCGCGGCGCGGGAGCGGGCCCGTGGCCGCAGTGCGACGGTGGCCGCGTTCGTCGCCGCCGTGGCGGCCGTGGTGGCCGCGCTCCTCGTGGTCTTCGTCGTGTTGCGGCGCGAGACCGAGCCCCCGCGGGTCGGCGCGGTGCCCGAGGTCAGCGCCGGCGCGGCGGTCCCGACCGGGCCCGCGCTCGGCGGCACGCCGCCCACCGACCTGGCCGTCCGCGAGGACGGCGACGCCCTGCTGCTGACCTGGACCGACCCGACGGCCGGCACGGTGCCGTTCATCGTCGCCGCCGGCCGGGCCGGCACGCAGCTGCGCGCGATGGCCACGGTGGAGCCCGGCGTCACCCGCTATCTGGCGAACGGGCTGAACAGCGACTACGACTACTGCTTCACGGTGGTGGCTGTCTATTCGTCGGACCGGTACGCGGCGTCCGGCCAAGTCTGCACCACCCGTACGACGAAATCCCCCCAGTAATCCACAACAAACTCCCCCCGCGCGCGACTGCGGCGACCTGCCGTGACCCGAGGCTGACTCATAGTTGTCCACAGGGCACTCCCGCACTGTCCACAGCCGACCACAACGGGTGCCCGCCGCCATTGACAGCCCCATATGATGGCCCCTGGCTTCGGGGAGGACGCCAGGGGCGACCAGGTTCGCCCACACACGGGTGGGGAGGGGCAGCCGGCTGTGGCCACCACAGACAACGGCACCATGACGGGCGGCGACGGCGCCGCGGAGGATCTCGGCAAGGCGCTCGACGCCGCGCTGGGCAAGCCACGGCGGCGCATCCCGCGCGGTGGCCTGGTCACCGGTGGGGTCGTGATCGCGCTGGTGGCGGCCATGGGCTTCACCGTGCTGGGGCTCGGCGCGGCCGACAACGCGGCGGCCAACTACGACGCCAGCTCGTGGCTGTGGAGCCGGGCGAAGAGCGAGGTCGCCCGGGTCAACGGGCTGACGGGCCGCGTCGACACCCGGGTCGAGGTCGGGCAGTCCCGCAACCACACGATGCAGGTGACACAGACCGACCGCTTCCTGATCCTCCGTGACCTGACAACCGGCCAGGTCAGCTCCCTCGACCTCGCGACGCTGCAGGTCATGGCCACGACCCGGACGACCTCCGGGCTGGGCGTGAGCGTCGCGCTGCAGGACGACGCGGCGTTCGTGATCGACGCGCCGCAGGGCGTCGTCCGCCAGCTCGACCCGCGGTCGCTGGTGCCGATCGGCGAGCCGGTCCGCTACCCGCCGGGCATCTCGGGCGGCACGTTCGACGGCACGGGTCGCCTATGGGTCGCCGTGCCCAGCGAGGGCACGGTCTCCGCGATCACCGCGGCGCCGCTGCCGAGCGCGCCCGAAGACCCGCTGCCCACGGGCGCGGCGCTGGCCGGCGTGGCCGACCCGGGCGGTTCCGGCGGCGGCGTCAGCCCGACCCAGGTCAGGACCGTGACCGTCGCCGACCCGAGCCACGACCTGGCGGTGAGCACGCTCGACGACGGCGTGGCGGTGCTCGACCGCACGACTGGCGCGCTGACGACCGTGCGCGGCGACCGTGAGCACCAGGTCGCGCTCCAGCTCCCCGGCATCGGCGCGGTGCCGCCACGGACCAACGGGCCGCAGGTGCCGGTCACCGTCGCCGAGGGGCGGCGGGTCGTGGTGGTCGGCGAGGGCGGTCCCGGCGTCCAGTTCGTGGTGCCCGGCGCGGGCTCCGAGCTGCGGCCGGCGGTCGCGTGGGCGGGCCGCTACTACTGCGCCGACGAGCGCACCGGCGCCGTGCACGTCTTCGACGAGCGCGGCCAGCTCGTCGACACCATCGAGGTGCGGGGCGCCAACGGGCCGCTCGAGCTCGAGGTGCGCGAGAACTACCTGTTCATCAACGCGCCCAACTCGGCGACGGCGCGCGTGGTCGACGACAAGCACCACGTTCGCGTGGTCGACAAGTACGTCGACGACGTGCTCGGCGGCGACCCGCCCAAGGACCCGCCGCTGCCGCCGCCGCCGAAGAAGCCCGTGGTCGGCAAGCCGGGTGCGCCGCGCTCGGTGACCGCCACGGCCGGCGACAAGCTGGCCCGGGTGAGCTGGAAGGCGGCCGCCGACAACGGTTCGGCCATCACGAAGTACGTGGTCGAGGGCGGCCCCACCCCGGTCGAGGTGGGCGCGCGGCAGCGCTCGATCGAGATCACGGGGCTGACCAACGGCCAGACCTATCGATTCTCCGTACGCGCGGTCAACGGCAAGGGTGCCGGGCCGACCAAGCGCAGCAACCCGGTGATGCCGACCGCCGACGTGCCCGACCCGCCGGCGAGCGTCACCGCCGAGGCCCGGCCCGACGGCACGGTGCGGGTCAGCTGGCCCGCCGCCAACGGACAGGGCAACAAGATCGCCAAGTACGCGGTGACCTCCGCGACCGCGGGTGCGACCGCGCCGGCCGGTGAGACCACGAAGGCCGAGCTGGTGGTGCCGGCGGGCGAGCTCGACTACGGCACGCAGTACGCGTTCACCGTGGTCGCCGTCAGCGACAAGGGCGCCGCGTCGAAGCCGTCGCCGGCCAGCGACACCGTCGTGCCGTTCACGGTGCCCGGCAAGCCGCTCGACGTCGCGGCGGTGGCGCCCAACGAGCCGGGCACGATCAACGTGACCTGGGGCGTGCCCGCCGACAACGGGCGGCCCATCACGGAGTACGTGGTGACGGTCGAGGGGCAGACCCTGCGCACCGCCGGGACCACGCAGAAGGTCACCGGCCTGCCGGAGGGCACGACGGCGACGGCGACGGTACGCGCGGTCAACGAGGCCGGCGAGAGTGACGCGGCGACCGCGACCGCGACGACCATCGCCAAGCCGGCCTTGACGCTGGGCGGCGCCACCGTGACGTCGACCGCCGTCACACCAACAGGTCCGGGTCGTCGAACACGAACTGGATCAGCTGGCCGCGGATGCCACGGACGGCTTCGAAC
>NZ_JBFAIU010000165.1:0-16268 GCF_040654855.1 Asanoa sp. NPDC050611 | reverse complement strand
TTATTTAGTTTTAATGAACTAAGATGCTTTGGCGCCGGGTTCAGGTTGGGGGGGTTGTCCGAGGGGGGGGCGGCGGGCGGGCCCCCCCCCGACACGCCGCGTCTGCCCCGCTCGACTCCGGACCGTGGTGCGCGCGCCGGAGGCAACGGCAGGCGTTGCTGGCGGCGGCGCAGCAGACCGTTGAGATAGAGCAGCGACAGCCCCAGCACGCCCATGTCGTCCAGGTAGATCGGGTCCGGGAGGAGGTCCACCGGGCAGATCGTGACGATCAGGGCGCCGTAGAAGGCGACCTTGCCGCCGAAGCCCAGCGCGCCCAGCTGGTTGCGGACCCGCACCACCTTCACCGCCAGGACGATCGCGCCGACCAGGGAGCCGATCAGCAGCAGCGCCGCAGCCGCGATGACGAGGGTCCAGGCCTCGCGGGACATGGACTCACCGTACCAATCGGGTCGGGTTTGTCGCCTTCTCAGCTGGGCATGGCAATCTACCTGTCTACGCAGCCGATCTTCGAAGGGGACGTCCGTGGGGGGCTATGGGGCGCAGATCGCGCTCGTACTCGTGCTGGTGTTGTTGAACGCGGTCTTCGCCGGCAGCGAGATGGCGCTCGTGTCGCTCCGGGAGAGCCAGATCCGGCGCCTCGAACGCGCCTCGCCGGGCGGGCGGGTGCTCGCCCGGCTCGCCGACGACCCGAACCGGTTCCTGGCGACCATCCAGATCGGTATCACGCTCGCCGGCTTCCTCGCGTCGGCGGCCGCCGTGGTGTCCCTGGCCCAGCCGCTGATCGGGCCGCTCGGCTTCCTCGGTGGCGGCGCCGAACCCGCGGCCATCGTGGTCGTGACGATCGTGCTGACGTTCGTCACGCTCGTGTTCGGTGAGCTGGCGCCCAAGCGGATCGCCATGCAGCGGGCCGAGGGGTGGGCGCTGATGGTGGCCCGCCCGCTCGACCTGCTCTCGACCGTCTCCCGGCCGCTGGTCTGGCTGCTCGGCAAGACCAGCGACCTCGTCGTCAAGCTGACCGGCGGCGACCCGGAGGCGGGGCGCGAGGAGGTCAGCACCGAGGAGCTGCGCGACATGGTGGCCGCGCAGCAGACCATCCCGGACGACCAGCGGATGATCATCAGCGGCGCGTTCGAGGTCGCCGACCGGGTGCTGCGGGAGGTGCTCACCCCGCGCGGGCACGTGTTCACGCTCGCCGCCGACACGCCGGCGCCGGAAGCACTGCGCAGCATCGTCAAGGCGGGGCAGTCGCGCGCGCCGGTCGTCGGGCCGACCGGGCTCGACGACGTGCTGGGGCTCGTGCACATCCGCGACCTGGTCGACAGCACCGGCACCGTGGCGGAGAGCGCGAACCCCGCGGTCTTCCTGCCGGAGACACTCAAGGTGACCGACGCGATCCGCCAGCTCCGCCAGCAGCGCCAGCAGCTGGCCGTCGTCGTCGACGAGCGCGGCGCGGTCGACGGGATCGTCACGATGGAGGACCTGGTCGAGGAGATCGTCGGCGAGATCTACGACGAGACCGACCGGGACGTGCAGGACGTCGTCCGGACCGCGGACGGAGACCTGCTGCTCGTCGGCACGTACCCCATCCATGACCTGCCCGACATCGGCGTCGACCTCGGCGACGAGGAGCCGCGCGACTACACCACGATCGCCGGACTGCTGCTCGCCCGGCTCGGGCACATCCCGACCGCGCCGGGCGAGATCGTGGAGCTGCCGGGGCACACGGCCGAGGTCGTCGAGGTGACCGGACGCGCGATCACCCGGGTCCGCCTACGGGACCGCGCCGACCTTGTAGGGCAAGCTCAGGGCTGACCGCCGGCGACGGAAGGACGGCCAATGCTGCACGTCAGCGCCCTGGGATGGACGGTGACGATCCTCGTCATCCTCGGCCTGCTCGCCCTCGACCTGATCATCGGGACGCTCAAGCCGCACGCCGTCCACTTCAAGGAAGCGGTCGCCTGGTCGGTCTTCTACATCGGCGTCGCGGTCGTCTTCGGCGTCGTGTTCGCGACGATCTCGGGGTGGGAGTTCGGCACGCAGTACTTCGCCGGCTACCTGGTCGAGAAGAGCCTGTCCGTCGACAACCTGTTCGTCTTCGTGATCATCATGACCACGTTCGCGGTGCCGCCGGCGCACCAGCAGCGGGTGCTCACCTTCGGCATCGTGCTGGCGCTGGCCTTCCGGGTCGTCTTCATCGTGGTCGGCGCCGCGCTGCTCGACCTGTTCACGTTCATGTTCCTGGTCTTCGGCCTGTTGCTGATCTACACGGCGGTCCAGCTCTACCGGCACCGCGACGAGGACCCGGACGCGGACAACGCCTTGGTACGGGCGACCCGCCGCGTGCTGCCGGTGACCGACGACTACCGCGAGGGCAAGCTGTTCACCACGGAGAACGGCCGGCGGGTGGTGACGCCGCTGTTCATCGTCCTGATCGCGATCGGCAGCACGGACCTGCTGTTCGCCCTCGACTCGATCCCGGCGGTGTTCGGCGTGACCCAGGAGACGTACATCGTCTTCACCGCCAACGCCTTCGCCCTGCTCGGCCTGCGGGCCCTCTTCTTCCTGGTGGCTGGCCTGCTGGACCGGCTGGTCTACCTGTCCACCGGGCTCGCGATCATCCTGGCCTTCATCGGGGTGAAGCTGGTGCTGCACTGGGCGCACGAGGACATCTCCGACGGGGTGTGGGAGATCTCGACGAACCTGTCGCTGGTCGTCATCGCGGTGGTCCTCACGATCACGACGGTCGCGAGCCTGGTCGCGGTCCGCCGCAACCCGAACATGAAGGCACACGCCGGCTCGGTCCGCGGGCGCCGCCCGCAACAGGACGAGCGGCATGACTGACCGCCTGCTGGACGACCACACCCTCGCGGCGTCGTCGGTGGTGGCCAACTCGGCGATGAACCGGGAGCGGCAGCTGGCCGGGCCGAACAGTTACACCCGCGACCTGGGCTTCAACCCGCTCGACCGGGTCTTGTCCGGCGACGGGGCCGTCGCCTGGCTCGACCTCTGTTGCGGCCAGGGCCGGGCGCTGCTCCAGGCCGGCACCGAGGCCGCGGCGCGCGGCCTCGCCGGCCGGGTCGCACTGGTCGGCGTCGACCTCGTGGACTACTTCGACCCGGTGCCGCCCGGGTCGACCGTGACGTTGACCTGCGCGCCGGTCACGACGTGGGAGCCGGACCGCCGGTTCGACCTCATCACGGTCGTGCACGGCCTGCACTATGTCGGCGACAAGCTCGCGGTGCTGGCCCGGGCGGCGAGCTGGCTGACCTCCGACGGGCTGCTGGTCGCCGACCTCGACCTGACCAGCATCCGCCGCGCCGACGGACGGCCGCTCGGCCGCGCCCTGGCCGCCCGCCTCGGCTCGGCGGGCTTCACCTACGACAGCCGCCGGCGCCGGATCAGCCGGGTGGGCGGGCGCGAGCTGACGCTGCCGTACACCTTCCTGGGCGCCGACGACCGGGCCGGACCGAACTACACGGGCCAGCCGGCGGTCCACTCGTACTACGCGCCGCTATAGGGCCACGGCCCGGCGGGTGTAGGCGAAGCAGGTCGACTCGACGGTCGCCCAGTTGGCGCCGAGCGCCGTCGGCGCGGCCACCGCGGCGTTCACGTCGTTGCGGAGCAGGTCGTCAGCCAGCGTGAGCAGCCTCTTCCGGCCGTACTTCTCGTCGATGCAGCGGCTGGCGTAGTAGGCGAGGCCGTACTTGGCGCTGATCACCTCGTCGCTGTCGTCGTCGTTGGTCGCGACGGTCACGAGACTGCCCTTGTAGGACGGCGTGCCGCGGAGGAAGTCGCGCACCGCGGCGCGGCCCGGATAGTCGCGCGGGCTCGTGCCGTTGGCGCCGGCCAGCTCGGCGATGCCCTCGTTCAGCCACCAGGTCGGTGCGGCCAGCCCGTTGCGCGGTGCGTGGCTGGTCGAGGCAAGATGGGTCATCTCGTGGCGCAGCAACGTGCCGGGATCCTCGTCCGCGTACGCGTCGAGCCGCAGCACGAGGTCGGTGCCCTCCGGCTCGCTCTGCAACGCGTAGCCCGAGTACGAGGCGTCGAACGTGTCGTTCTCGTACCAGGCCTTCCACCTCGACCTGTCCGCCAGGTAGACGACGTACCGGAAGGGCCTGCTGCCGGCGACGGCGTACGTGTCGGCCACCTTGGCCGCCTTCTCCGCGATGGGCAGCACCGCCCGCAGTTTCGCCGCTTGCGCCCGGGTGGAGGCGACGGTGACCCGCTTGCCGGTCAGCACGGCGAGGTCGTCGACCTCCCATGGACGGGGACCGTGCGATGTCCCGCCGAGCTCGACCAACTGGATGCCCATGGACGTCTCCTGCCAGGTGCTGGTCATCACCGGGCCCTGGATCCCGCACCCGGTGCCGCCGAGGCAGTAGTCGAACCGGATCTGCGCATGCCATTTCCCCGGCTGCGCGTCCACGCTGGGTCCCTGGGTCACCGACTGCTCGACGCCGGCGACCTCGAGCGCGCGCAGGCCGCTGAATCTCCGCTTCAGCGTCGCCCGGAGCTTGGCGTTGCCGCCCGCCGGCGCGAGGAAACCAGCCTGATCGCCGTTGTTGAGCGCCCTGCTCTGCGCCGTGAGCGCCGCATTGATCTGCTGGCTCACGGCGGCCACCGGATCCGGAGTCGGCGAGGCCGACGGCGCGGCTGCCCGCTCCGGGCTGGAACATCCCGCGAGGCCCGCGACGAGCACCAGGGCGGCGACGGCCGCCGAACGCCCTCTCAAGGTCATCCGATCGACCTAACGGCCAACGGCCTGGCGGGTGTAGGCCAGACAGCTCGACTCGACCTTGGTCCAGCTCGTGCCGAGGACCCGTTGGCCCGCGGTGGCCGTGTCCTCGCCGTTGCGGAGGACGGCGTCCACGAGTGCGAGGAGCTTCTTGCGGCCGTACTTGTCGTCGATGCACCGGCTGGCGTAGTAGCCGAGGCCGTACTTGGCGGTTACCTCCTCGTCGCCGTCGTCGCGGTTCGGGGCCAGGGTCGTGACGGCGCCCCTGTAGGACCTCGTCTTCCGGAGGTAGTCGGCCACCGTGTCGCGGGGCGGGTACTCGCGCACGCTCGCGCCATTCGCGCCGGCGACCGAGGCGATGCCCTCGCTCAACCACCAGCCGGCGCTGTCGCCACCGCTGCGCGGCGCGTGGCTGATCGACGCGAGGTGGGTCATTTCGTGGCGCAGCAGCGTGCCGGTCTCGTCGATCGGGTAGGCATCGAGCCGCACGACGAGGTCGGTGCCCTCGGCCTGGGACGGCAGCGCATAACCCGCGTAGGTGTCGCCGAACGAGCTGTTGCTGTACCAGGTCTTCCACTGCTCCTGGTCGGCCAGGTAGACGACGTACCGGAACGGCTTGCTGCCCTCGACCGCGAACGTGTCGGCGACCTTGGCCGCCTGCTCCGCGATCGGCAACGCCACCTTCAGCTTGGCGGCGTGCGCTTTCGTCGTGGCGAGGATGACCCGCTTGCCCTTGCGCACGACCAGGTCGTCGACCTCCCAGGGCCGCGGCCCGTACGAGGTCGGGTCGAGGTCGGCCAGCTTGACGCCGTTGGCGGTCTCCTCCCATGCGCTGGTCATGACGGGCCCCTCGACTCCGCAGCCACCGCCGCCGAGGCAGTAGTCGAAGCGGATCTGGGCGTTCCACCGCTTGCTCTCACCGACCCGGTCGGGCCCGAGGTTGACCACCTGCTTGACCTCGGCCACCCCGAGCGCCCGGAGCCCGGCGAAGCGCTTCTTCAGCGTCGCCTCGACCTCGGCGTTGCCGGCCGCGGGCGCCAGGAACCCGGCCTGGTCGCCCTTGTTCAGTGCCGCGCTCTGCTCCGCCAGGACCGCGTTGATCTTCTCGGCGACCGCGGCCCCGGCGTCCGGGGCCGCCGCCGGCGACGCCGAACCGGCCGGCGCCGCCGGTGAACCCGGGCCGGAACATCCCGCCAGAGCAGCGGCGAGCAACAGGGCGGCTACGGCCGCACGCATCGTGACCACGACGACCGAAGGTACGGAAACCGCGCCCGATGTTGATCATCCGATCGGTCGATAGATGTCGACGCGCGTGGAGCATGCGGCGGCCCCGGCCGCCCGGGCCGGGGCCGCGCAACCGCGGACTAGGCGGCGACGCCCGAGGCGCGGCCTTCGTGCAGCGTCACGTTGCGGCCGTCCGACGGGTCGAAGAGGTGGATCTTGTCGAGGTTGACCCAGATGCGGGCGGTGTCGCCCTCCTTGACCCGGGACTCCGCCGAGAAGCGGCACACCAGGTTGGAGCCGCTGGCCGGCAGGTCGCCGCTGCCCGCGTCCGCGGCCAGTTCCTCCAGCTCCGCCGCGCTCGCCTTTTCGCCTTCGATCGTGAAATAGACATACTTGTCGGAGCCCATCGACTCCACCAGGTCCGCCGTCGCCTCGAACTCGGCGCCGCGTTGGCGGATCGAGTCCTCGATCAGCGACGCGTCCTCGAAGTGTTCCGGCCGGATGCCGACGATCAGGTCGCCGGAGACGTCCGCGACCTGCGAGCGCATCCGCTCACCCAGCGGGAAGTCGCCGAGCGAGGTCTTCAGCCGCCCGTCGGCGACCGACGCCGGCAGGAAGTTCATCGACGGCGAGCCGATGAAGCCGGCCACGAACAGGTTGTTGGGGTGGTCGTAGAGCTCCTGCGGCTCACCGACCTGCTGGATCGCGCCGGCCCGCATGATCACGACCCGGTCGCCCAGCGTCATCGCCTCGGTCTGGTCGTGCGTCACGTAGACCGTGGTGGTGCCGAGCCGCTTCTGCAGGCGCGACACGACGGTCCGCATCTGCACGCGCAACTTCGCGTCCAGGTTGGACAGTGGCTCGTCCATCAGGAACGCCTTCGGCGACCGGACGATCGCGCGCCCCATCGCCACCCGCTGCCGCTGGCCGCCGGAGAGGTTGGCCGGCTTGCGGTCCAGCAGCGCGGTCAGCTCCAGCACCTTGGCCGCCTCGTCGACCTTCCGGTCGATCTCCTCCTTCGAGAGCTTGGCCAGCTTCAGCGGGAACGCCATGTTCTCGCGCACGGTCATGTTCGGATACAGCGCGTACGACTGGAACACCATCGCGATGTCCCGGTCCCGCGGCGCCTTGTCGTTGACCCGCTGCCCGTCGATCCGCAGCTCCCCCGAGCTGATGTCCTCGAGCCCCGCGATCATGTTGAGCGTCGTCGACTTGCCGCAACCCGACGGCCCGACCAGGATCACGAACTCCCCGTCGGCGATCTCCAGGTTGAACTCCTGCACCGCGAGCGTGCCGTCGGGGAACGCCTTGGTCACCTTGTCCAGAACGATGTCAGCCACGTTGGATTCCCCTAACCCTTGACGGCGCCGGAGGTCAGGCCGGACACGATGCGCCGCTGGAAGAACAGCACGAACAGGATGATCGGGATGGTGATGATCACGGCCGCCGCGGAGATCGCGCCGGTCGGGTCCTCGAACTGGGACGCGCCCTGGAAGAACGACAGCGCCGCCGGGACCGTGCGGGACCGCTCGGTCGACGTCAGCGAGATCGCGAACAGGAAGTCGTTCCAGCAGAAGATGAACACCAGGATCGCGGTCGTGAACACGCCCGGCGCGGCCAGCGGCGCGATCACCCGCCGGAACGCCTCGCCCTGCGTCGCACCGTCCATCTTGGCCGCCTTCTCCAGGTCCCACGGGATCTGGCGGAAGAACGCGGAGAGCGTGTAGATGGCGAGCGGCAGGCCGAACGTGATGTAGGGCAGGATCAGGCCGGGCCACGTGTCGAACAGGCCGATCGACCGCTCGATCTCGAACAGCGGCGACACGAGCGACACCTGCGGGAACATCGCGATCAGCAGCGAGATGCCGATCAGCAGCTTCTTGCCGGGAAAATCCAACCGCGCGATGGCGTACGCGGCCATCGTGCCGAGCACCACCGCCACGAGGGTCGAGATCAGCCCGATGCCGATCGAGTTGATCAGCGCGCGGACGAACTGGTCGGTGTTGAAGATGTTCCGGTAGTTCTCGAGCGTCCACTCCCGCGGGATGAAGTTGCCGTCGGTGATCGTCGCCGGGGTCTTGAACGACAGCGACGCGATCCACAGCACGGGGATGAGCGCGAAGACGATCACCACCAGGTCCAGGAAGCCCCAGCGCCATTTGGCCGAAGCCGAAGAGTCCATTGTGGTCATCAGCGTCGACCCTCCTCGTCGCTGCCGGGTGCCGCGGTGCCGAAGAGCTTCACGAAGATGAACGCGATGATCGCGACCGCGATGAAGATCAGCACCGACATGGTCGACCCGATGCCGAGGTTCAGCCCGCGGATCAGGTTGTTGTAGGCGAGCATCGAGACCGACGAGGTGTTGTTGGCCCCGGCGGTCAGCACGTAGATGTTGTCGAAGACCCGGAACGCGTCGAGGGTACGGAACAGCAGGGCGACCAGGATCGCCGGCTTCATCACCGGAAGCATCACCTTCGTGAACCGCTGCCAGCCCGTGGCGCCGTCCATCGACGCGGCCTTGAGCAGGTCGTCGGGCACGAGGGCGAGGCCGGCCATCAGCAGCAGCGCCATGAACGGCGTGGTCTTCCAGATCTCGGCCAGCATGATGATCGCCAGCGAGCTGGCCCGCTCGGTCAGCGGCGCGCCGTCGGTGAACAGGTTGCCCAGATACCCGGTGTCCGGGGTCCAGGCGAACTTCCACGAGAACGCCGCGACGACCGTGACGATGCCGTAGGGGATCAGTGCCGCCGTGCGGACCAGCCCCCGGCCGACCAGCGTGCGGAACATGATCCAGGCCAGCGCCATGCCGAGCACGAGCTCGACCGCGACCGTCACGACCGTGATCAGCGTGGTGATGCCGAAGGCGGTCCACCAGTACTGGTTCGACAGCACGGTCGCGTAGTTGCCCAGCCCGATGAACTCGCGCTGGTCCGGGAACTTGAGGTCGAAGCGCTGGAAGGAGAGCCAGACCGAATACAGGATGGGGTACGCGGTGACCGCGAGCATCACGATCGCGGCCGGGGCGCAGAGCAGCCAGCCCAGCTTCCGTTCCTGCCGCTTGCCCTCGCTGATCCCGGCCTTCGCCCTGCGCTGCGCGCGTACCGAATGAGTGGTGGGTTTCTCGGCGGCGGTCTGCGTGCTCACGGCAGGACCCCCTTCGACTCGAGCGCGTCCTGGATCGCACCGCGCAGCGTGTCGGCGTCCTGCTCCGGCTTGATGTCGGCCGGCGGCGACAGCGTCGCCGAGAGCACCGTGGACAGGTTCTGGTAGGCCGGCGTCACCGGGCGGTTGGCGCCGTCCTTGATCTGGGCCAGGATGTCGGCCTTGAACGGATAGGCCTCGTCCATCTTCGGGTCGTCGTAGACCGACTCGATCGTCGGCGGCACGCCGTCGTTGACCGCGGAGAACAGCTGGTGCTCGGGCGAGCGCAGGCACAGCGCCGCCTGGAACGCCTCCTCCGGGTGCTTCGAGTAGGCGGAGACCGCCAGGTTGAAGCCACCGATCGTCACCTTGCTCGGCGTGCCGGCGTCGATGCCCGGGTACCGCGCCCACTTGACCTTGTCCTTGAGGTCGGGCGCGCCCTCCTGCAGCGCCGGCCAGACGAACGGGTAGTTGAGCTGGAACGCGCCGCTGCCGCCCTGGAACTGCAGCCGGGCCGCGTCCTCCTGGGTGTTGGTGAACGACGGGTTGGTCACGCCGGCCGACGCGAACTTCTGCAGCGTGCCGAGCGCGTCGACGGCGCCCTGGTCGAAGTCGACCTTCGTGCCGTCGTCGTTGAGGATCTTGCCGCCGGAGCTCGCGACCATGTTGTTGTAGAGCACCACGAGGCCCTCGTACTGGGCGCCCATGGTGTCGATCTCGTAGGGCTTGCCCTGGCTCTTGAGGTCCTGGGACATCTTGATCATCTCGTCCCAGGTCTTCGGCGGGTTCGGCACGAGGTCGGTGCGGTACCAGAGGAGCTGCGTGTTGGTGTTCTTCGGCGCCGCGTACAGCTTGTCCTCGTACGTGGCCGACTCCAGCGGCTGCTCCAGCGTGCCGCGGGACGCCTCCTCCTTGTTCTGGCCGGTCCACTCGCGGATCCACTTCGCGCTCGCGAACTCGGCCGTCCAGGTGACGTCGAGACCGAGCACGTCCATGCCGCTGTCCTGCGCGGCGAGCCGGCGCACCATCTGCACCCGCTGCTCGTCGGCGGCCCGCGGCAGCACCTGGTAGACCATCCGGTAGCGGCCCTCCGCCTGCTTGTTGCAGTCGTCGACCAGCTGCTGGAAGCTCTGCTCCGTCGAGTAGTACACGTTGATCACCGGTACGCCGCCGTCGTCACCGCCACAGGCCGCCGCCGTCGGTGCCAGCAGCACGGCCGCGGCGAGCGCGGCGACCCTCCGCCGGCCTGGTCCTCGAGATCGTTCGGCCATAGCCGACCTCCGTTCCCGCGTCGTTGCGGATAGCCGATCTCGGTCCATGCCCAACACGTGCGGAAAACAAACGTGGACCCGCTGTACACCTCGTGGACGACGGCGGGACACGGTACGGTCGCCATACGTAACGACCGTCCCCCGCCCTGCGGAGGTACTGCCGTGCAGGACATCACCACGCTGTCCGTCTCGTTCGAGGTGGCCGGTCTGCCGCCGCAGAAGACGGAGACCCTGTCGATCCTGTCCGCCGGCCACCGCCAGGCCGAACGCGTGCGGGCCCTGCTGCTGGCCGCGCTGGCCGCGGCGCAGCGCAGCGGCTGGACGCCGTTACGGACGGCAGTCGCGCTCGACGTCGTCGTCCGCGGGCCCGCGCGACATGTCGGCTCGGCGCCCCGGTTCCTGGCCGGCGTCGCCGACGTGCTGAGCGACAAGCGCGGGCGGCTCACCGGCACGCACCTGGGAGTGCTGGCCGACGTGGCGCTGTTCGCCGACGAGCGGCAGATCCAGTCGATCAGCTACCGGGAGGAGCCGGCCGACGAGCCGTCGTACGTGGTGCGGGTGGCGGCACTCGGCGTTTGACGGCCGGCCGCCTGGGGCACGATTGCGGGCATGACCGACCCGCACGTCACGCTCGATCCCGACCCGCACGATCCCGTGCAGCGCAAGTTGCAGGGTCCGTTGGAGGAGCAGTTGACGTCGGCCCTGAAGGCGGCGACCGAGCGCGTCCGCGCGTCCTACCGGGGCGAGCCGTTCGACGTGGTCTGCCGGCGGTTGCTGGACGAGACGCGGGCGGGGTTGCACCCGGACATCGCCGCCGGCTTCGAGCCGGACATGAACGAGCTGGCCCGGGTCGCGGTGGCGATCATCCGGGGCCAGGCCTAGCCCGCGAGGCGCGCGACTTCCGCCGCGGTGCCCCAGCAGAGGGTCATGCCGGCACCGCTGTGGCCGTACGCGTGGATGATGTGGCCCGCACGCTCGACCCGTGGGCCGCCGACGCGCGCCGGGCGCAGGCCCACCAGGTGCTTCCTGACTCTCGCGCCGGCGAGGCGCGGCTCGACCTGCGTCGTGCGCTCGATGATCGCCTCGGCCGTCGCCGGGCGGATCGTGCGGTCCGTGTCGCCCACCTCGAACGTGCCGCCCAGCACCACGTCCTGGCTGCGCGGGTGGATGTAGACCGGGCCGAGAGGGTGGTCCTCGTCGCGGATCGAGGTGGTCAGGCCCGGGTTGTCGACGATCACGACCTGGCCGCGGATGGGCTGCAGGCGGTCGTCACCCGTCAGCCGGGCGGCGCCGAGGCCCGTGGCGTTGACGACCAGCGGCGCGTCGACGTCGGCGAAACTGTCGATCCGCTGCCTGCGGAACGTGCCGCCGTTGGCCTCGAAGCGGTCGAGCAGGTGGGTCAGGTACGGGACCATCTCGACCGCCGGGACGGTGAAGTGCCACTCCGCCGCGCCCAGGGTGAAGTCCGGGATCGCCGGCGCCCACCACGGTGGGATCCCGGGGTCGTGGCGGACGACCATCCGGGTCGGGCGCATCGTGACGCCAGGGACGGCGGTCGCGGCCTCGACGCCGAAGACCTCGAAGGTCCGCCGGCCCCAACCCAGCACGCGCGGGTCGGCGTCGACCTTGGTGGGGTACCAGACCGCCGCGGCCACGGCCGAGACCGTGTCCCGCGGCGCCTCGGCCGTCACGATCGCGACCTCGGCGCCCGTGGCCTGCAGCTCCAGCGCGGCGGTCAGGCCGATGATGCCCGCGCCCACGACGACGACGTCTGCCACTCCACCATCCTGCCCGGCTCAGCCGCTTCGGGCGGCCCGGTGGCCGCTCGACCACCCGGGCCGCGGTGACCGTCTGCCCCTGGCGGAACTGGTCCCGGGTCAGGTCGACCTCGATGCCGCCCCCGGCATAGCGTCAGGACCGCCGGACGTCGACCGCGACCACGTACGTGCCGTCCGCGCGGACCAGCTCACCGACCCGGATCGGCAGGGCCTGGTCGCTGTTCGGCTTCGCCTGGATGCCGAGGCCGTAGGTGACATGGCCTTCGAAGTCGCCGGCGAAGCCGTAGCCCCGCAGGGTCGGGTAGCCGAGGTTCGTACCCGGGCGTTCGGTCTGCCGACCCTGCTCGTCGTGCCCCTGCGCGCTGGTGAACGTGATCCGCAGGACGCTGTTGCCCGGCAGCCGCACCGGATCGCCACTGCCGTCCTGGGTCAGGTCGCGCTGGTACGCGATCTCGTACGGCGGCCACGCGCTGTCGAAGGCGAACGTGATCCGGGTGTAGTTCTCGGCCGGGTGGTCGCCCACCTGGACCCGCACCAGGAACGGCAGCGGCGGCGCGGGCGGGTCGCGGAGCACGACGCGGTGCGGGACCCGGGCCGGCCGGGATGGCACCGCCCAGCCGTAGGTGACCCGGTAGGGCCGGGCCGGGGTCGCGGCGGCGGGCTGGGCCGGGGGTGGCTGCTCGCTCCCCGCCGGCGGTGCGGGATCAGGGCTCGCCGGCGTGGTGGTGGCCGGCGCACGGGGCGTGGCCGACGAGCCGCTCGTGGCGACGCGCTCACAGGCGCCGACGCCGAGGGCGGCCAGCAGGGCCAGCAACGGGAGGAAGGAACGCTTCATGCGGGTTTGACGCGCCACCCGCCGATCCGGTTTACCTCCCGACCACGCGGCGGATCCCGGTGCGGTCGCGGCGCCGAATATCTTTCGGATGTCGTACGGAGGGAGCGGCGGGGGTGAACGGGATCTTCTGCGTCGAGGGTCAGTGGCACAAGAACCTGACCGACCGCAGCTCCGTGCTGCCGATGCTGGACCTGCTGAACCGCCTCGGCCACTGCTCGTTCATCCACAAGGACGTCGCCACGCCCGAGGAGCTGCACTACTTCCTCACCCGGTGGACCGAGCAGCGCTACGCCGCGTACCGGGTCGGCTACTTCGCGATGCACGGCGAGGCCAAGCACCTCTACGTCGCCGACCGCCAGCCCGCGGTCAGCCTCGACGAGATCGCCGGCACGCTCGACGGCCGGTGCGAGGGCAAGCGCCTCTACTTCGCGAGCTGCTCGGTGCTGCGCGCGCCGGACGCGGTCCTCGAGGACTTCCTGCACGCCACCGGCGCGGCGCTGGTCTGCGGCTACACCCGCCAGGTCGACTGGGTCGAGTCGGCGGCGCTGGAGCTGGCGCTGCTGCGCTACCTGACCAACGGCGAGCGGGTCGACGCGGTCGAGCGGGCCATGCGCTCGCGCCGCTGGTCGCCGCTCGCCGACCACCTGGGCTTCCGCATCATGTACGCGAACGGTCGCTCGGCGTGAACTAGCGTATGGAGCCATGGCGTCCTCCACGCGGGTCCTGCACCACATCGACGCACCGCCGGCCGCGGTCTACCGGGCGCTGGTCGACCCGGCCGCGATCGCCCGCTGGCGGGCACCGGACGGGATGACCGTCGAGGTGCACGAGTTCGAGGCCCGCGAGGGTGGCGCGTTCCGGGTCTCGCTGACCTACGCGGACCCCACGCAGGCCGGCAAGACCGCGTCGAGCACCGACACCTACCACGGGCATTTCGCCCGGCTGGTGCCCGACGAGGAGGTGGTCGAGGTGCTCGAGTTCGAGACGGACTCCCCCGACCTGCGCGGCACGATGACGATGACCACGGTCCTGACGGAGGCCGAGGGCGGCACCGACGTGCTGGTCGTGCACGAGGGGCTGCCGGCCGGCGTGTCGGCGGCGGACAACGAGCTCGGCACCCGGATGGCCCTGACCAGCCTGGCCCGCCTGGTCGAGTCGGGCCGCTGACGGGTCAGTCCGGGCAGATCATGGCGAACGTGACCAGCGACCCCTCGTCGGAAACGGGCAGCCGGTAGAGCACGCGGCCGGTGGCGGCATCGATCACCACGGCCCGCGCGGCCTCGCGGTCGACCGGTCCGTTGGCCTGGAACACCGTGCACTCCGGCGCGGGTCGCGGCGCGGCGGGCCGCGGGTGCTCGCCCGGCAGCACGACCAGCGCCGCCATCACGCCGAGTGCGGCGACCTCGTCCGCGGGCGGGCCGACCGTCCGTCGGCGCGCGGGCGCCGGACGATCAAGATCGATCAACGGCATGGGACCAATGTAGGCGGTCGCGGTCGCCGCGGACGTCCCCGCACACGCCGGACGGATCTGCCGGGGTGGACAGCATGGCACCGGGAGGCCGATGTGGAGCCAGGTCTGGTCGAGCGCGCCAGGTCCCGATGGGCGCGCGCACCGTGGTTGATCGCCGAGGGTCGCTCGGCGGAGGCGGCGGCGCTCGCCGAGGCGGCCGACGCATGCCGCCGGCTCGCCGCCGCGGACGACGCCTTCCTGGCCGACCTCGCGCTCACCACGCACGGCCTCGGCCTGCTCCACGCGGACGCGGCGGACTGGCCGCGGGCGGCGCCCGCGATGCGCGAGTCGGTCGACGGCTACCGCCGCCTCGCGCAGGCCGATCCGGCCACACACGGGACCAACCTCGCCGTGTCGTTGAGCATCCTGAGCGTCGTCCAGGCACGCCTGGGCCAGGCGCCGGACGCCAACGTCTGCCTCGTGCTGCGCGACCTGGACCGCCTCGACGAGGCGCTGGCGGCGGCCCGGGACGCGATTCGCGATCCGCGCGCGGCTGGCCGAGGGCAACCCGTCGTTCGCGCACCACCACGCCACCTCGCTGACCAACCTGGCCACGATCCTGGCGCGTCTGGGCCGGCCGAAGCCGGCCCGCGCGGCCGCCCAGGAGAGCCTGGACGTCCACCGGCGGCCGGCCGAGACGGATCCGGTCGCCGCGGCGCCGGGCGTCGCGATGGCGTCGCGGGTGCTCGACACGATCGGGCCGTAGGTCAGCCCGCTTCGAGGGCGCGCCGCAACGCACCGAGACCCCGGTCCATCAGCTGACCCACCGGCCCAGCCGCCGCGTGCGGCAGCACGTCGGCGATCCAGACGAACCGCGTCCCGTCGGACGGCCCCGCGAACACCTGCGCCGAGGCGTTGTGGTGGGTCAGCCCGAGCCGGCTCTCCGTGACCGACCACACGAGACGGCGCTGCTCGTCGTCGCTGTCGACGAACGCCTCGCGGGCCTGCGCGCCGTTGAAGAACGTCACGACGCGGTCGTCGCCGTCCAGCCGGCACGCGACGACGAAACCGGGCACCAGCCGCTCGTGCACGGCGCCGAAGTCCGCGAGGGCCGCCCACACGGCCGCCGGCGGAGCCGCGATCAGGATCTCTCTGCATACGGATGCCATGCGCCGAAGCCTGCCGAAGACCGTCCGGCGTGTCTTGACGATCCTTGCGGTCCGAAGAGACGCGAACGGTCCGCTGCCGGCGGAAGTGCCGGCAACGGACCGTCGAGGGCAGGGTCAGCGGCGTGCGGTGCGGGCCAGCGTCGGGATCAGGCCGGCGCCGGCCACCAGGTGCATCGTCAGCAGCGTGGCCACGCCGCCGGCCGTGACCGCGCCGAGCGGGCCGAGCAGCGACACCAGCAGGACCGCGCAGGCGATCCAGGTCCAGGTGCGGGCCGGCCGGCGGGTGCGGCGCAGGAGGCCGAGCAGGGTCCAGCCCAGCAGGCCGGCGAGCATCGTGACCACCGCGACGGCGTCCGGGCGCACCTCGATGGTGCCGCTGCCCGTGCGGACGGACAGGTCGGCGCCGAGCACGGGCACGGCGACGGCCCAGACCGCCACGTTCGCCGCGACCGTGCCGAACACGGCCGTGATGCGGTGGCGGCGGATCGTGCGCCAGTCGGTGCAGTCGGCGGTCGGGTTGGTGGACGTGGTCGTCATGACGGTTGCTCCTTCAGCGGTTGGTGTTGCCGAGAACCTTCCGCCGACAGCGGGTCGGCCCACATCCGGCCGCGGACCGGTCCGCGGCTCGGTCGCCGGGACGGTCCGGGCGCGCGCGTGGCGCGGCG
>NZ_JBFAIU010000164.1:0-16270 GCF_040654855.1 Asanoa sp. NPDC050611 | reverse complement strand
ACCGCGTCGGTCTCCGGCGTGTGCCGCATGTATTCCTGCAGCCCGAAGTTGGGGAGCCGACGGCGCGGGCAGCACGTAGGGTGCGACCCGGCCGAGCTTGACGGTCAGCTCCCAGAGCAGCAGGCCGGCGACGCCGACGAGCAGCGGCGGGAGCACCGCGAGGAACGGACGGCCGCGCCGGCGGCGGCCGATGACGGGCGCGGTGGGGTCGGCCGCGACCACCGGGTCGACGGCCGTCGTCATGCCGGCGCTTCCGCCGGAACCGCGTCGCCGCGCAGGGCTCGGCGGACCTTGGTGATGCCGGTGAAGAAGCCCGGCGACTGCCGGGTCGTCTCGCCCCGTGCGCCGAGGTCGATCGGGACGACGTCGGTGATCCGGCCCGGTCGGGCCGACATCACGACGACCCGGTCGGAGAGGTAGACGGCCTCGGGTATGGAGTGGGTGACGAATATGGTGCTGGTGCCGGTGCTGGCGCAGATCCGCAGCAGCTCGTCCTGGAGCCGCTCCCGGGTCATCTCGTCGAGGGCGCCGAACGGCTCGTCCATCAGCAGCAGCGGCGGGTGCACGGCCAGCGCCCGGGCGATCGCCACCCGCTGCTGCATGCCGCCGGAGAGCTGGGCCGGGTAGTGCCCCGCGAACTCCACCAGCCCGACCAGCTCGAGCATCTCCCGGGCCCGCTCGGCCCGCTCCTTGCGGGACGATCCGCGCAGCTCCAGCGGCAGCTCGACGTTGCGTTGCACGGTGCGCCAGTCGAAGAGCCCGGCCTGCTGGAACGCGATCCCGTACTCCTGGTCGACGCGGGCGGTGCGGGCCGGCTTGCCGGCGACGGTGACCGTGCCGGCGCTGGGCTGGATCAGGTCGCCGACCAGCCGCAGCAACGTGGACTTGCCACAGCCCGACGGCCCGATCAGCGACACGAACTCGCCGCCGGCCACGGTCAGGTCGACGCCGGTCAGCGCGGTGACCTCGTCGGCCCGGCCGGCGTTGAACACCTTGGACACACCCTCGAGCATCACTGCGCTCATGCGCGCACCCTCCGCTGTCCCACCAGGAACTCGGACAGGCCGACGACCCCGGCGACCGCCAGCCCGAGGGCGGCCGCGCCGATCATCGCCGTGAAGACCTTGGCGGGGTCGGTGGTGGCCTCCCGGGAGTATTCGATCACCAATCGACCGACGCCACCACGGGTCCCGGTGGAAATCTCGCCGACGACGGCTCCGACCACCGCCGCGGCGGCCGCCAGCCGCAGTGCCGGGAACAGGTACGGAGTGGACGCCGGGAGCCGAAGCTTGACCAGCGTCTGCCACCAGCCGGCGGCGTAGCTGCGCATCAGCTCCTCGGCGATCGGGGCCGGCGACTGCAGCCCGCGCAGCATGCCGACCGCGACCGGGAAGAACGCCAGGTACATGGCGATCACGGTGACGGACATCCAGGGCTGCCAGGGGTACGTGCCGATGGACAGCCGGCCGCCCCAGCCCGCGATCACCGGCGCGAGCGCGATCAGCGGGACGGTCTGCGACAGGATCACGTAGGGCAGCAGCCCGCGCTCGACGACCCGCAGCCGCTGCATCAGCACGGCGAGCAGCAGCCCGATCAGGCCGCCCGCGACGAACCCGATGGCGACGCTGCGCAGCGTGAACAGGCACGCCTGCAGCACCACCAGCCAGATCGGGTCGCCACCGGCCAGCTCGGGCTCGCCGAACCGGGACAGGATCGTCCACACGTGCGGCATCGCCGCGTCGTCGGTGCGGGGCAAGACCCGCGCTCCGAACAGGACGGTGCCGTCGGGGTCGCCGACAGCCTTGTATCCCTCCCAGAGCGCGACGCCGACGACGAGCGCGGCACCGACGCCGAGGACCAGCCGCAGCCGGCGGTTCATCGGGGTGACGGTGCCGCCGCGGCCAGGGCCGGGATGATCTTCTCCCCGTACGCCTGGAGGGTGTGTTCCTTGTCGTCGTGCTGCAGGTAGAGCGCGAACTGGTCGACGCCGAGCGCCCGCAGTTCCCGCAGCTTCTCGAGGTGAGCCTCGACCGGACCCAGGACACAGAACCGGTCGACGATCTCGTCGGGTACGAAGTCGGTGTGCGTGTTGCCGGCCCGCCCGTGCTCGGCGTAGTCGTAGCCGTGCCGGCCGCGGATGTAGTCGGTCAGTGCCTGCGGCACCGCACCGGACTCGCCGTAGCGGCCGACGATGTCGGCGACGTGGTTGCCGACCATGCCGCCGAACCAGCGGGTCTGCTCGCGCTGGTGTGCCAGGTCGTCGCCGACGTAGGCCGGTGCGGCGACGCAGAACTTGATCGCCGCCGGGTCACGGCCGGCCCGCTCGGCCGCCGTCCGCACCGATTTGATCATCCACGCGGCGATGTCGGGGTCGGCGAGCTGCAGGATGTACCCGTCGCCCACCTCCCCCGCCAGCGCCAGCGCCTTCGGCCCGTACGCGGCGATCCACATCTCCAGCGCGCCGTCGCGTACCCAGGGAAAATGCACCGGTCGGCCCTTGTAGTCGGCCTCCCGGCCGTGCGCCAGCTCGCGGATCAGCGTGACGCACTCGCGCAGCTCGGCGATCGTCGTGGGCTTGTAGCCGAGGGTCCGCAGGGCCGAGTCGCCCCGGCCGATGCCGCAGACCGTCCGGTTGCCGAACATCTCGTTGAGCGTGGCGAACAGCGATGCCGTCACCGTCCAGTCACGGGTCCCCGGGTTCGTGACCATCGGGCCGACCGTCACCCGGGACGTCTGGGCGAGGATCTGGCTGTAGATGACGAACGGCTCCTCCCAGAGCAGGTGGGAATCGAACGTCCACACGTGACTGAAGCCGAGCGTCTCCGCCTGCTGCGCGAGGCGGACGACCTCGCTGGCCGGCGGGTCGCACTGGAAGACGACACCGATGTCCATCCACGTACCTCTCTCTACCGGACTTTGGGGAACCCGAGGTCGACCTCGCTGGTGGCCGGGTCCGGCCAGCGGGAGGTGACGACCTTGGTGCGGGTGTAGAAGCGCAGGCCGTCCGGCCCGTACATGTGCAGGTCGCCGAAGAGCGACGCCTTCCAGCCGCCGAAGCTGTAGTAGGCGACCGGCACCGGGATGGGCACGTTGACGCCGACCATGCCGCAGTCGACGTCGTACTGATAGCGCCGGGCCGCGCCGCCGTCGCGGGTGAAGATGGCGGTGCCGTTGCCCCAGGGGTTGTCGTTGACGAGCTTCACGGCGTCGTCGTACGTGTCGACCCGGACGACGGACAGCACCGGGCCGAAGATCTCGTCGGTGTAGTACGGCGAGCCGGTGTCCACCTTGTCCACGAGCGACGGTGCGAGGAAGAAGCCGGGACTGCCGGAGATGTCAGCCTGGCGGCCGTCGACCACGACCTCGCCGCCCTCACCGTCCAGATAGGAGCGCACCTTGTCGCGGTGCGCGCTGCTGATCAGCGGGCCCATCTCGGCGTCGGGGTCGCTGGCCGCGCCGACCTTGATGCGCCCGATCCGGGTGGCGATCTCCTCGACCAGCCGGTCGCCGACCGAGCCGACCGCGACCACGACCGAGACCGCCATGCACCGCTCCCCCGCCGACCCGAACCCGGCGGAGACCGCGGCGTCGGCGGCCGCCGGCACGTCGGCGTCCGGCAGCACGACCATGTGGTTCTTCGCACCGCCGAGCGCCTGCACGCGCTTGCCGTTGCGGGTGCCGGTCTCGTAGATCGACCGCGCCACCGGCGTCGATCCGACGAAGCTGACCGCCTTGACGTCAGGGTCGGCCAGCAGCGCGTCCACGGCCTCCTTGTCGCCCTGGATGACGTTGAAGACGCCGTCGGGCAGCCCGGCGCGGCGCAGCAGGTCGGCCAGCAGCAGCGAGACCGACGGGTCCTTCTCGCTGGGCTTGAGCACGAAACCGTTGCCCGCGACCAGCGCGTTGCAGAACATCCACATCGGCACCATCGCCGGGAAGTTGAACGGCGTGATGCCGGCGACCACTCCGAGCGGCTGCTGGATCGAGTAGACGTCGACGCCGCCGGCGGCCTGCTCGCTGTAGCCGCCCTTGAGCAGGTGCGGCGCGCCGGCCGCGAACTCGGCGTTCTCCAGGCCGCGGGCGACCTCGCCGGCCGCGTCCGCGATCGTCTTGCCGTGCTCCGATGACAGCAGCGAGGCGATCTCCTTGCGGTGCCCGTCGACCAGGTCGCGGAACCGGAACATCACCTCGGCGCGGCGGGACAGGCTGGCCGCCCGCCAGGCCGGTTGCGCGGCGAGCGCGGTCTGCACCGCCGTGCGTACCTCCTCGGCGGTGGCGGCGACCACCTCGGCCTGGATCTCGCCGGTGGCCGGATCGAAGACGGGCAGCCGGCGCGTGCCCGTGCCGTCGACCTCGCGGCCGCCGATCCAGTGTGGAACCTGACGCATGGGGCTCACCTTCACCGTAGGTAGGAGGACAGGCCGCGCTTGAGATAGCGACCGCGGCCCTTGCGACCGTGGTAGGTGCCGTCGCGGTCGACGAGCACCTCGCCGCGGGAGATGACCGTGTCGACCTTGCCGGCGATCTCCACGCCCTCCCACGCCGAGTAGTCGAGGTTCATGTGGTGGGTCGCGGCGCTGATCGTCGTGCGCCCGTTGGGGTCGTAGAGCACGATGTCCGCGTCGGAGCCCGGCGCGATCACGCCCTTGCGGGGGTAGAGCCCGAACATCCGGGCCGGCGTGGTCGCGATCGTCTCGACCCAGCGCTCGACGGACAGCTTGCCCTCGGCGACGCCCTGGTAGACCAGGTCGACCCGGTGCTCGACCGTGCCGATGCCGTTGGGGATCTTGGAGAAGTCGCCGAGCCCCAGTTCCTTCTGGTCCTTCATGCAGAACGGGCAGTGGTCGGTCGACACGATCGCCAGGTCGTTGGTGCGCAGGCCGCGCCAGAGGTCGTCGCGGTGCGACTCGTTCTTCGGTCGCAGCGGCGGCGAGGCGACCCACTTGGCGCCCTCGAAGCCGGGCGCGCCGAGCTGGTCCTCCAGGGTCAGGTAGAGGTATTGCGGGCAGGTCTCGGCGAACACGTTGCGGCCGGCGTCGCGGGCCGCGGCCACCTCGGCGAGGGCCTCGCTCGCGCTCAGGTGCACGAAGTAGAGGGGGGTGTCCTTCGCGACCTGCGCGAGGGCGATGGCCCGGTGGGTGGCCTCGCCCTCCAGGATCGAGGGGCGGGTGATGCCGTGGTAGACCGGGTCGGTCTGCCCCTTCGCGAGGGCCTGGGCGACCAGCACGTCGATCGCGATGCCGTTCTCGGCGTGCATCATGATCGTCGCGCCGTTCTCGCGCGCGGTCTGCATCGCCCGCAGGACCTTGCCGTCGTCGGAGTAGAAGACGCCCGGATAGGCCATGAACAGCTTGAAGCTGGTCACGCCCTCGTCGGCGACGAGCTGGTCCATCGCCTTGAGCGCGTCGTCGTCGACGCCACCGATGATCATGTGGAAGCCGTAGTCGATGTGCGCGTTGCCGTCGGCCAGCGCGTGCCAGGCGGCCAGGCCGTCCTGCACGACCTCGCCGGTGCGCTGCACGGCGAAGTCGACGATCGTGGTGGTGCCGCCGTACGCCGCCGCCTTCGTGCCCGTGTCGAAGTCGTCGGACGCGAACGTGCCACCGAACGGCAGCTTCATGTGGGTGTGCACGTCGATGCCGCCGGGGATGACGAGCTTGCCGGTCGCGTCGATGGTCTGCTCGGGCTGACCCGACCAGGTGCCCGGTGCGAGGAGTGCGCTGATCGTCTCGCCGTCGACCAGCACGTCGGCGGCGAAGCGGCCGGTCGGGCCGACCACCTCGCCACCGGTGATGAGCAGGGTCATTGGTTTCGCTCCTCAGGGCTGGACGAGCTGGTCGTAGGCGTCGGGGCGGCGGTCCCGGTAGAACTGCCAGCGGTCGCGGACCTCTTCGAGCAGCTCCATGTCGAGGTCGCGGACGATCAGCTCGGGCTCGTGCGCGTCACCGGTCTCGCCGACGAACTTGCCCTCGGGGTCGACGAAGTAGGACGTGCCGTAGAAGTCGTTCTCGCCGAGGGGTTCGATGCCGGTGCGGTTGATGGCGCCGATGAAGTACTCGTTGGCGACCGCGCTCGCCGGCTGCTCCAGCTTCCAGAGATAGCTCGACAGGCCGCGGTGGGTGGCGCTCGGGTTGAAGACGATCCGCGCGCCGGCCAGGCCCAGCGCCCGCCAGCCCTCGGGGAAGTGCCGGTCGTAGCAGATGTAGACGCCGATCCGGCCGACCGCGGTGTCGAACGTCGGGTAGCCGAGGTTGCCGGGCCGGAAGTAGAACTTCTCCCAGAAGCCCTTCACCTGCGGGATGTGCGTCTTCCGGTATTTGCCGAGGTAGCTGCCGTCCGCGTCGACCACGGCCGCGGTGTTGTAGAGGATGCCGGGCTGCTCCTGCTCGTACATCGGCAAGATCATGACCAGGCCGAGCTCTTTCGCCAGCGCCTGGAAGCGCTCGGTGGTCGGGCCCGGGATGCTCTCGGCGTACGAGTAGTACTGCTTGTCCTGCACCTGGCAGAAGTAGGGGCCGTAGAAGAGCTCCTGGAAGCAGATGACCTTGGCGCCCTGTGCGGCCGCCTGGCGGGCGTACTCCTCATGAGCCTTGATCATCGACTCTTTGTCGCCGGTCCAGCTCGTCTGCACGAGCGCAGCGCGGATGTTGTCCGCCATCGGAACCTCCCTGTCCCCGGCCAGCGTGAATCCGTTCAGCCTATGACCGAGGCGAGTCATCCGACAGGTTTACAGGCCCAGCGTGGCGGGTTCGGGAGTGATCGCCTTCCAGCGTTCCTTGGGGTCCGCGACCAGTTTGCGGGTCTTCAGGTCGATGAGTCCGCCGAGCCCGTCCACCTCGGCCGCGAGGGTGCCGTCGCTCTTGCGGATCTCCTGGTGGACGCCGAAGGTGCGGCCGTCGCCCCAGACGAACTCGCAGGAGACCGTGACCTCGTCGCCGGCGCGCAGCTCGCGCCGGTATCTGATGGTGGTCTCCATGGCGACCGGGGCGACGCCGGACCGCAGGAGCGCCTCCTGGCTGAGGCCGGCGGCGCGCAGGATCTCCCACCGGGCGTGCTCGGCGTACTGGAGGTAGACGGCCTGGTTGAGGTGGCCCAGGCTGTCCAGCTCGTAGCCGCGGACGGTGACATCGACGTGGAACACGTCAGTCCTTTCGTTCGCCGGGCATCCAAACCGCGGCGTCGTGGGCGAAGACGACCGCTTTCGGGTCGAGCTCCTTGAGCCTTTCGACCCATTTCGGGTGCGGGATGCCGGGCTCGTTGGCGGCGAGCACGTCCCGGCCGTACGTGGTGGCGTCGTCCCGGGCCTGGCCGGCGAGGACCACCGTGCCGTCGGTGCGGCGGACGGCCACGGACTGGTGCCCGTCGGTGTGGCCCGGGGTCGGGATGACCCAGACGCCCGGCCAGAGCTCGCTCTCGCCACTGATCTCGAGGTAGTGGGCGCCGGCGAAGTCGACCAGCTCGGGGAGCGTGTAGTCGGTGGTCGTGCGCGCGGTGGCCAGCTCTTCGCGCTGCACCACGATCGGTTTGGTGGCGAACTCGGGGTTGCCGCCGCAGTGGTCGAAATGGAGGTGGCAGTTGACGACCATCGTGACGTCGTCGGTGCTGACGCCGGCTTTGTCGAGGGCCGCGCGCAGGGGTCTCCGGGTCGGCTTGTAGTGGGCATCGACGTCGGGGTGCGCGCCCATGCCCGTGTCGAAGAGCAGCAGGCCCTCGGGGCGGCGGACGAGGTAGCCGTAGACCGGCTCGACCCTGGGGTGCTCGGCGCCGGCCTCCTCCGCCGGGCGGACGAAGTAGCCGAGGTCGATCCGGCGGACATCTCCCACGTTCTTGATCCTAGGCTTTACCTGTGACATCTTCCTTGGCCGCTGCGATGTCGGCGGCAGCTGGTGACCTGCTCTCGCTGGTCGGGCCTCCGCTGCCCTATCCGTTCGACGACTCGGGACGGCGGTGGATCGAGTACCGGCCACGGACCCGCCCCGGTGTCTCGCTGGCCTCGCTCGACGACGCGGCCCGGAAGGCGGCTTTCCGACTGCTGGCCACCGGCTTGAGCCCGCACGCGTACGCCCAGGCGTTGTCGATCGTGTCGTTGGAGGAGGTGCTCGACCACGCGGAGGGGTTCGCCCGCGGGCGGCACCTGCTCGACTACTGGGTGTCGGTGTTCGGGACGCCCGGGTCCGCCGCGCCGTGGTCGTGGCGGTTCGAGGGGCACCACCTGTCGGTGTCGATGACCGTCGTGGACTCCGTTGTCTCGCCGGCGCCCGTGTTCTTCGGCGCCAACCCGGCCCGCGTCTCCTACGGCGCGCATACCGTGTCGCGGCCGCTGTCCGCCGAGGAGGACGTGGCGTTCGCGCTGCTGGCCGCGCTGTCGCCGACGGAGCACTCGCTGGCGGTGTTCGCCGAGCAGCCGCCGCCGGACATCGCGAGCGGCACGTCGCCGGCCGCGTCCGAGCTGGCGCCGGCGGGTGTGTCGGCGACGTCGCTGAACCCGGCGGCCGGTGCGCTGCTCGCGCAGTTGGTGGCGGTCTACCTCGACCGGCTGCCGGAGTCGTTGGCGGACGAGCTGAGCCCGTCGCTGGAGTCGCTGCGGTTCGCGTGGGCCGGGCCCGCGCGCCCCGGGGTTCCGTTCTACTACCGGCTCCAGGCCGCGGACCTCTTGATCGAGTACGACAACACGGCCGGCGGCAACCACGCGCACACGGTCCTGCGGCGGCCGTCGGCGGACTTCGGGGCGGACCTGCTGGCCGAGCACCGGCGGGCGTACCACTGACGGGGTAGCCCGTTCTGCCGGCACCGCACGTCGATCGTGTGGTTATGGCCATCGACGATGGGTCATGGGCGGTTTCGTCCTGTTCAATGGCTTGGTCCCGCTGGTGCCCGCCACGGAGCTGCCCTCATGTCCACGTCGCAGGCCGCCACGCCCGAGTGGCAGATGACCCCCCGAGCCCGGCGCATTTTCATCGGGCTGATCGCCGGCGCGCTCATCGTGATCCTGACGGCCAGCGCGTGGATGACGTACGACTCCCAGATCCGGGAGGACCCGGGCGTGCGGGCGTGCGGCACCTTCGCGCAGCGTGCGCCGTTCTCGTTGAGCGAGGGCGAGTACCGGAAGCTGCAGTCGATGTTCGCGCGGTCGTCGCGGGCGGCGCTGCGCGAGCAGGGCGTGCGGGCGCTGCAGGCGGGGGTGGTGTGGCAGGGCCCGCTCGTGGTGCTGCACCCGGGCTCGGACGAGGGCGCGGCGCTGCGCGCGGCGTGCGTGGCCGAGGGCGCGCTGCCGGGCTGACGGTAGGGTGTCCGGCGTGGACTCGCTCGTCGCGCACGCGGACCCGCTGCTCTCGTTCTACGACGACGCTTCGGGTGCGCACGTCGCGCTGACGGCGGGCGAGCTGGGTGCGCTGGCGGCTTCGACGGCGTCGCTGCTGACCTCGCGCGGCCTGGGCCCGGGCAGCCGCGTGGCGGTGGTGCTGCCACCGCACTGGCAGACGGCGGCGGCGCTGCTGGGCGCGTGGTCGGCCGGGGTGGCGGTGTCGTTCCGCCTGTCGGCGACGGCCGGGTTGCCGTCCCTGGAGCCGGGTGGCGCGGAACCGTTAGAGGCGCTGTTCGTGTCCCGCGGCGCGTTGGACGACTGGCTGGTCGACGTCCCGGCGGCGACACACCGCTTCCTGTTCTCGGTGGGCGACGAAAAGCGGCCGGTGGCGACGCCGGACGGGTACGCGGAGTTCCTGCCGGCCATCGGGGCGCACGCGGGTGATCCGGACCCGTCGGTCTTCCTCCGGGCCACCGACGCGGCGACGCCGGACGGGACGACGTACGCGCAATGGGGGTTGCTCGCGCAGGAACTCGCGGGCCAGGCGTCCTTGTCACGCGGCGATCGTCTGCTGGTCGACGCGGCGGAGCACGAGCACCCGGTGAAGTGGCTGCTGGCTCCGCTGTCGGTGGGTGCGTCGGTGGTGCTGTGCGCGAACCTGGACCGCTCGCGGCTGGACGCCCGTGTCGCGACGGAACGCGTGACCCGCATCCTCTGACCGTCTGCCGGCCAGTCGTTGATCGCACCGTCCATGTCGCACGGCCAATCCGGAGAACTCGCCTGGTGTGCGACGCGGCCGCTGCCTCGGTTCGGGAGCCGCCCGGCTCCCGCTTACGGCCGCCCATTCGAGCGCGCGGCCGGTGGTTGGCGTCATGCCACGGAACCCACAGGATGGCCACACCACCCGGTCATGGCCGCGGTCGAGCAAACCAGTGGCCCCCGTGGTCGCCGACGAGGCGGTGGGCGCCGCAGAGCGCCCCGGGATCGCGGGCGCCTAGCGTGGGCCGGGTCGGATCAGGCCGGGTTGCGGCCGTCGGCGCCCAGGCCGCTCAGGCCGCCGAGGCCCGGGCGGAACTCGGTGGTGAGGTCCATGTCGTTCGGCGACGGTTGGCGGACAGTCAGGCCGGCGCGGTGTGCGGCGCGGTTCGTGGCGTACACGGTGCCTGGTCCGTCGGCCGCCGGCGTCGCGATCAGGCGGCGGCCGCTCGGGCTGCCCCGGTCCCCCGCCATCGTGCCGAAGCGGCGCATGAGGCCCGCGCCGAGCCGGATGCCGAACACGCCGACGCCGAGAGCCAGGAGCTCCATGATGACCATCGGCACGCTCGCCAGCGGGTGGCCGCTGCCCGCGCGCATCAGGCAGACCACCAGGAAGATGCCGGCCATCGCGGCGTTGACCGCGTTGAACGTCAGCACGTCGCGGCGGGCCGGGCCGGCGGGCACGTCCCAGAGGTCGACCAGGCCGGCGACCATCGTCAACGCGGTCGCGACGAGGCCGGCGACCGCGGTCCAGTAGCCCACTTCGCCGACGATCGACGGAGCGCCGACGAGGCGCCCGACGTCGAACACGACGGCGCACACGAAGAGGCCGACCGGAAAGGTCATCAGCACCGGCTGAATCGGATGGCCGGAGATCCGAAGGCGGGTATCCACGTACTCCTCCACCCGTTGAGTCGTGGTCAGGGTGTCACGCGGCATTACCCGAAACGCCCGGACGAAAACCCACGTCGCCCGATTCACCCGATCGATACGGTTTAGACGGTGTTAGCGCCATCCGTTCGGGCTCGCCGCTTCGGCCAGCGGTTTGGCACCCTCCACTGCCGACAGTCAGCTGGCCCGCGCCCGGTCCTCGGCGGACCGCACCAGCCGCCGCGCGACGTCCTCGACAGGGATGGACAACGCGGCGGACGCACCGCGCAGCACGTCGAGCGCCTCAGCCGGCGGACAGCGCCGCTGCATCATCACGACACCGATCGCCTGCCCGATCACCTCACCGGACGCGAGGGTGTCAGCAAGATCGCTGGGTACGGAGTCCCGCCGGTCCCGCTCCCGCACCGCCGCGAGCAGCAGCCCGGCGTGCTCGGCGAGCAACATGGCGGTGAGCTGGGCACCGGACTCGAGCACACCGGGCCGGCTCGCGTACAAGCTGATCGACCCGAGCACCTGATCGTCGACGTCGACCGGCGCGGCGAGCACGGCACAGGCGCCGTAGGTCACCGCCCGCGGCGTCCACTCCGCCCACCGCTGCTCAGTGCGCAGATCATCGGCCAGGATCACCTCGCGCTGGCGGATGGCACTCATCGCGGGCCCGTCCGCGGCGTACTGCAGCGAGTCCAGCCTCTTGGCCCGCCGATCGGACGCGGCCACGCTGGCCGGCTCGCCGGCACGCAGGAGAGTGACGCTCGACCACGACACGCCCGGGAGGGCATGCCGGCTGGTCTTGGCCAGATGATCCAACGCCTCCTCGAGGTCGTTGCTGGCCAACAGCCCGGCGGTCAGCTCCCGCAGCAGGGCCGCGGTCTCCACCGCCACCAGACTGGAGGGATCCCCGCCCGAACGCGGACCCGCCATATCGGTCTTCCTCCCCCCGCACCGCGGACGCGAACGCCCCCTGTGCGACCGCGCGCGTCCCCGCGAATACCCCGGGCACGCACCTCCACGCCATCCTCCTCGCCCGGAGATCCGTCGGGGCAACTTCAGAGGCGCCCTGCGTCGGCCGTCACGAACTCGCCCGGACACGCTATTTGTCCGCTTCGACGAAGATCAACCGCGGTGGGTGCGGCAACGCTCCACGGAGCGTCGTCAGCTACGAGCCGGACCCGCACCGCGTCGACCCCACGCACGGGCCAACGCCGACGCACGCACCGGCCCGCGCGATCGCGCCGCCGCACGGCCCCACCGCCAAGCCAGCGCGACAAACGTGGCAGCCCGTGATCGGCCGCGCCGTGGCCCGCCGCCGAGGGGACGCCGATGCGATACGCCCGCCCCTTCGGGACCACACCTCAGCACTGCCGCCGCCGCGGTCAGCGCGACGAACGGCGGCAGGCCGCGATCGGCCGCGCCGTGGCCCGCCGCCGAGGGGACGCCGATGCGATACGCCAGCCCCTTCGGGACCACGCCTCATCATTGCCGCCGCCGCGGTCAGCTCGACGAACCGCGGCAGCGCAGGGTCCCCAGGGGCGGCCCAACCGCTCGGACGAGGCTGGCGCGATGCGCCAGCCCGGCGCATCACGCCAGCACTACCCCACCGCCGCGGTCAGCGCGACGACCGCGGCGCGGTCCGCCGCCGCACAGCCCCACCACAGCGGCCAGCGCGGACGCAATGCGGCAGCAGCACGACCGGCGCGGCCTCATTGCAGGGCCGGCGCCGATTCAATGCGGCAGCCGCGCGCCGCGCCGCTGGCGCGGCGGCGGCCACGCAGCTAGTTGCCTCCGCCCGAGCTGAGGCGGCGGCCGACGGCCGCGATGAGGCGGTCGAGTTCCGACCCGAACGGGTTGTCGTGGACCAGATAGGTCCACGTGGCACTCGGGCGGACCAGCGTCTCGTCGTCCGGCGTCCAGTCCTTGTCGAACTCGTTCTCCTCGAACGTCTCGACCGTGCGCTCCTCGATCCGCGGCACCAGAGCGTTGAAGGCCGGCACAGCCGCGCGGTGGAACTCGTCGAGGGGGTCGAGGCGGCCGAGGGCGCGTAGGTGGACGCCCTCGCGTACCTCCGACAGCTCCGCCAGGTGCTCGGCCCACAACCGGTCGATGTGGTAGAGCGCGATCGACCTCGCCACCCGCGGCAGCAGCTCCTCGTCGAGCTCGACCAGCTCCTCCGACTTCTCCGGGCTGCGCTTCTTGAGCATCTCGGCGGTCACGTCGGTGGTCAGCACCCGCTCGCGGCGCTCGGACAGCGCCTTGCGCTGCTGCTCGATCACCACGCTGTAGCGCCAGGTGTTGCGGTGGATCTCGTGCTGCACACCCTCGGAGACGCGCTGCGCGTGCTCGACCGCGTAGTCGACCTGGTCGTCCGTGACGAGGCCGTCGAAGTTCATCCGCGGCGACGCCGGGATCGCGTCGGGCGCGTTGCGCTGGATGAGGTCGTCCTCGAGGCTCACGAAGAACGCCGAGGCGCCCGGGTCGCCCTGCCGGCCGGCCCGGCCACGAAGCTGGTCGTCGACGCGCCGGCTGTGGTGGCGACCGCCGCCGAGGACGTAGAGACCGCCCAGCTCGGCGACCCGCTCCCGGTCGGCCTGGTCGCTGCCACCGAGCCGGATGTCGACACCGCGGCCGGCCATCTGCGTCGACACGGTCACCGCGCCGAACTTGCCGGCCTCCGCGATGATCGCGGCTTCCTCGTCGTCGTTCTTCGCGTTGAGGACCTGGCACGGGATGTCGGCGGCCTCGAGCGCCTTGGCGAGGCTCTCCGACTCCTTGACGTCGAGGGTGCCGACCAGCACGGGCCGGCCCTTCTCGTGGCTGAGCGCGATCTCGGCGACCAGCGCGTCTTCCTTCTCCTGCCGGGTCGCGTAGATGCGGTCGGGCTCGTCCACGCGGATGCACGGCGTGTTGGGCGGGATGACCGCGACCTCGAGCTTGAAGTATTCGCGCAGCTGCTCGCCGACCAGCACCGCGGTCGCGGTCATGCCGCAGACCGTCGGGTAGAGCGCGATGTAGGCCTGCACCGTGATCGTGCCGAGCACCTCGCCCTCGGCGGTGGCGTCGAGGCCCTCCTTGGCCTCCACCGCCGCCTGCAGGCCGTCGGGCCAGCGGCGACGCTGCGCCACCCGGCCGCGCATCTCGTCGACGAGCTCGACCGCGCCGTTGCGCACGATGTAGTCGACGTCGCGGTGCAGCAGCGCGTGCGCGTGCAGGGCGACGTTGACCGCGGAGAGCTGCTCGACGTGCTCGTCGTCGTAGAGGTCGATGCCGCCCAGCTTGCGCTCGACCACGGCGAGCCCGGTGCTGGTGAACGCGACGCTGCGGCCGTCGTCGGCGATCTCGTAGTGGCGACCGGACCGCAGCCCGCGCACCACACCGGCGGCGACGTGCACCGGGTCCTGCTCGCCCGCGACCGCACCCGCGAGCACCATCGGCACCCGCGCCTCGTCGATCAGGATGGAGTCGGCCTCGTCGACGATGGCCGTCGCGAGCGTGCCCTGGACGCGGTCGTCGACGTCGGTGACGAGCTGGCCGCGCAGGTAGTCGAAGCCCGCCTCGCTGACCGACGCGTACGTGACGTCGCTGGCGTAGGCCGCCTTGCGCTCCTCGGGAGTCGACGACTCGGTGACCCAGCCGACCGACAGGCCGAGGAGCTTGTAGACCGGCTCCATCCACTCGGCGTCGCGGCGGGCCAGGTAGTCGTTGACGGTCAGCACGTGGACGGGGCCGTTGTTGCTGCGCACGTGCCCGTAGGCCGCGATCGCCGCGGTCAGGGTCTTGCCCTCACCGGTGGCCATCTCGGCGACGCTGCCGCCGAGCATCGCGAGCACGCCGAGCAGCTGGACGTCGTAGGGCCGCTCACCGAGCGCGCGCCGGGCCGCCTCGCGGCCGAGCGCACAGATCTCGGCGACGCCGGTGGCCTCGGCGGCGCGCTCGGTCAGCGCCGCGTCGTCGAGCTCCTTGAGCTCGTCTTCCAGCGCCTCGATCTCGGGCAGCACCTTCTGCAGCGGCGCCAGGTCGACCGTCGTGCCCGGCCGCTGGAGGAACCGCTGGGTCCTGTTCTTCAACCGCTGCATGACTCCCATGGACCGAAACGGTACCTGGAAGACGCCTCGATTCGGAGCCCGGCACGAGCCTGTGGACAACTGTTCGAATCCGCCTGTGGATAACCGACCTGATCTTGGCTCAGGCGCTCAGAATCACCTGCAGTTCCTGACGTTTGCGGTCCGCGAGTTCGACGAGCAGCTCAGCCGCCTGCTCGAAGGGCACGACCGCCGACACCAGGTGTGTACGCAGCAGCGTCCCCCAAGGAGAACGGAGCAGGTCGATGGTTTCAGCGGAAAGGCGATCCCGGTCCCAGGCGTGGGCGAGCCCGCGCGGCACCCGCCCGATCTGGGCACAGCGCACAGAGAGGCCGTTGTGGTGAAACTCCTCGCCGAGCCGCACCGCGTCCGCACCCGCCTGATAGAAGGCGAGGTCGACCACCGTGCCCTGGGGCCGCAGCAGGCGCAGCGCGAGCTGCAGCGCGAAGGCCTGGCCCCGGCATTGGAACACGACGTCGGCGCCACGGTCGCCGGCGGCGTGCCGCCACCGGGTCTTCAGCACCACGGCGGGGTCCTCGTCGCCGTCCGGGTCGAGCACCTCGAACCCGAGGGCTGCCGCGACGGCCCGACGCTCCGGGGTCGGGTCGATCACGACGACCGAGGCCGCACCGTGGTGGCGGGCGAGAGCGGCGGTGAGCAGCGCGACGACGCCCGCGCCCACAACCGCGACCCGCCGTCCACGCACCCCGTCGCCGAGGTCCCGCACGTCTCCTGACGCGAGGTCCGCCGCGGCGTGCAGCAGCCCGTTGGCGCAGATCGGGCCCATGTGCGCGGCGTAGACGCCGAGCATCGGGTCGAGGTCCGGCGGCAGCGGCACCACCCGATCCACGAGCGGGTCGCCCAGGCAGGCGGTCCGGTGGCCGTAGGTCATCGCGACCAGTCCACCCTCGGGGGCCGCCGCGGTCCGGCTCGCGACCACGCGGCCGACCTCCATGTAACCCAGGCGCTCGACGGGGTACGGCGACGCCGAGGCGCCCGGCTCGAACAGGCCTAGTTCCGCGTTCCACGTCGACCCGAGATAAGGGTTGGTGCCTTTGACGTAGCTCAGCTCGGTGCCCGCCGACACGCCGGAGAAGACGGTCTCGACCCGGAAGGTCCCGGGCCGCACCGGCTCGGCCTCGACGTCCCGGATGGCGACCTCGCCGGGCGCGGTCACCACCACCACGCGGTCAGCCATTGGCCGAACCACCGTCCGCCGCGCGGGCGGCGGTCGTGGCGCCGT
>NZ_JBFAIU010000163.1:0-16315 GCF_040654855.1 Asanoa sp. NPDC050611 | reverse complement strand
GGGGATGACGTCAAGTCATCATGCCCCTTATGTCCAGGGCCCGCTGGCGTTCCAGTTCATCCGGGTGATGAGCTGGCGGGCGGCCTCGGCGTGCTCGGCGTCGACCAGCACCGCGTACTCGGTGGCCTGCAGTGAGCTTCGCGAGGTGAAGTCGCGCTGCCCGCGGGTCATGCCGTGGGCGATGGCGCCGAACAGGGCACCCCAGAACGCGCCGATCGCCAGCGCCGAGAACACGACGGCGAACCAGTTGGCGTCGGAGAAGATGCCGAACAGCAGGCCGATGAACAGGCCGAACCAGGCGCCGCTGGCCGCGCCGGCCAGGGCGGCCCGGCCGGTGGTCAGGCGGCCCAGCACGTTCTCGACCAGGCGGAGGTTGCTGCCGACGATCGCGGTGGTCTGCACCGGGAACTGGTTGTCGGACAGGTAGTCGACCGCCCGCTGCGCCGCGGCGTAGTCGGTGTAGGTCGCGACGGTCACGGTCGGCCGGCTCGGACCCTGGTCGGCGACCGGGGCGCCGCCGAAGACACCACCGCCGAGGCCCCGGCCGGGGACCGGCGCACCGGAACCCCCTGGCGAGGCTGGCACGCCGCCGGGCCCCGGCGGGATGTTGCCGGCCGGCGTCGAGGGTGTTGTCATGATTCCTCCTTGGTCACGTACCAACTTCCCCGATCTTCGACCCCATAACCGTCGCGGTGTTGTCGTTCCGGTCAACTGATCGTCAAATGACCGCACACACCCGGTCGCCCAGCCGCCACGAAGTCGGCGGCGCGAACGTGCCCGAATAGGTGCCCTGGAACCCGATCGTCGTGGTGCCGCCGGTCGGCAGGTTGCCGTTCCAGCTCAGCGGGCGGGCGGTGAGCTGGGTGCCGGACTGGGTCCAGGTGGCGCTCCAGCCCTGGGTGAGCCGGACGCTGCTGCCGACGGTGGTCTGCAGGGTCCAGTTGCTGACCGGCGGGCCGTTGTTGATCACTGTGAGCTCGGCCGTGAAGCCGCCCGGCCACACGTTGAACCGCTGCCGGACCTCGCAGCCCCCGGCCGGCGGGTCGGTCGGCCCGGTCGTGGGCGGGGTGGTGGTCGGCGGCGTCGTCGTGGGCGGGGTGGTCGTCGGCGGCGTCGTCGGGTTCCAGGGGCCGGCGGCGATCGCCAGGTCGTACGCCCGCTGCGGCACGAACTGGCCGGCACCGGCGATGCAGCCGTCGGCCTCGCCGGGGAGCTTGACCCAGAGGTACGCGGCGATGGCCGAGTCCCCGGTCTGGGTGGTGCTCGGCGTGCCGATCGCCCGCCCGGCCGGGTCGCACCACTCGCTGCCGAGGGGGCCGTTGCCGTTGCGACTCGTGTCGATGACGGCCTTGAGCGCGGGCGCGCCGATGGCGTTCAGGACCGCCTTCGCGTACGGGACGGCCTCGCTGTTGGCCCGGTAGTTGGAGACGTTGACCGAGATGCCGTCGGCGCTGTTGACGATGTCGGCCGCGACCGCGCGGGCCGCCGCCTCGCTCGCGGAGAGCCAGGCCGAGTGCCCGACGTCGTAGTAGACCTTGGCCTGCGCCGAGCCGGCCTTGAGCTTCTTGCCGGCGTACGCCATCGAGGCGCGGGTCTCGGCCTGCTGCGTGGCGTTCTGGCAGTTGGTCATCAGCGGCAGCACGTCGGGTTCGAGGACGATCGCGGCCGGCCGACCGGCCAGCCCCGCGGCCACCTCGTCGATCCAGGCCCGGTAGGCGGCGTGCGACGGTGCGCCGCCGGAACTGGCGCCGCCGCAGTCGCGGTTCGGGATGTCGTACACGACCATGATCGGGATCTTCCCGACGGCCGCGGCGGCGCCGACGAACGCGTTGACCTGGCCACGGACGGTGGTGGTGTTGGTCGTCGTGAACCAGCGGGCCTGCGGCACCTCGGCGATCCGCTCGCGGATGACGGCCGCGCGGCTGTCGCCGGAGTTCGCGGCGACCCATTGGGCGGCGTTGGTGTCGGGGTCGACGTAGAAGGCGGAGTCGACGGCGGCGGCGTGGGCGACCGGCGGCAGGCCGGCGGGCGCGACCAGGGCGGTCAACGCCACGGCGAGGGCGCCCGCGCCGGCACACGCCGCGCCGACGATGGATCTGCGGTGCATGGCGGTTCTCCTATGACTCGTGGCAATAGAGGACCGTCAGTGGAAGCGCTCCCAGCGAGCTTACGTGCTGCCCGCGGCCGTGTGAAGACCGAAACTCGCTGTCGCGGCTGCGGGCGCGGACGGTAGCGTCGCGCTTCGTGTCCGTGAGTTGGGAATGGGACGAAACGCTCTACGCCGGCAGCGCCGCCCACTATCCGGTCGGCCGGGTGGGTTATCCGCCCGAGCTGGCGACCGCGATCCGCGACGCGCTCGGCCTCGACGGCACGGGCCGGCTGCTCGACGTCGGTTGCGGCCCCGGCTCGCTGACCCTGCTGCTGGCACCGCTGTTCGCGGCGACGGTCGGCGTGGACGCCGATCCGGGGATGCTGGCGGTGGCGGCCCGCCGGGACCCGGGTGCGACCGTCCACTGGCGACGGCTGCGGGCCGAGGAGCTGCCCGCCGGCCTCGGCCGGTTCCGCGTGGTCACGTTCGCCCAGTCCTTCCACTGGATGGACCAGCCGCTGGTCGCGACCCGCGTGCGCCCGATGGTCGACCAGGCGTGGGTGCACGTCCTCGCACAGACCCACCGCGGTGACGACGGCACCGACCCGCTGCCCCGTCCGCGGCCGCCGTGGGACGCGATCGACGACCTGGTCCGCGCCTACCTGGGCCCGGTCCGGCGGGCAGGCCAGGGCGTGCTGCCCGACGGCACGAAGGGTGGCGAGGAGGAGGTCATGCGGGCGACGGGCTTCCAGGGGCCGACCCGGATCACGGCCGTCCCGGCGAGGGTGGTCACGCGCACCGCCGATGAGATCGTCTCGGCGGTGCTGTCGATGTCGATCTCGGCGCCCCACCTCTTCGGCGACCGCCTGGCCGCCTTCACCACGGACCTCCGCAAGACCGTCGGCGAGGGCCCGTTCGCCGAACGCCTACTCGAGATCGACCTGGTGATCTGGACGCCCTGACCGACCCGCCTCAGCTGGGCGCGTGGGCGGTCGGTGTCGTGGTCACCGGAGCGACACCCGCTCCCGGGACGTAGTCCTCGAGCAGGGCCGGGGTGAGGCCCGCCTTGCGGATCGCCTTCAGGGCGCCGAGGAGGTCGTCCATCAGGGCCGGGCGGAAGTGCATCAGCAGGATGTCGCCGGGCTGCAGGAGCTTCGTCGGCGTCTGGTAGCGGACGATCCCCTCGTTGACCGTCGCGGACCAGTAGTAGACCGCCTTCGCGCCGCAGTCCCTGGCCACCGCCATCGTCGTGTCGTCGTGGTCGCCGAACGGCGGCCGGAACAGCGTCGGCCGCTTGCCGAACAGTTGCCGCAGCTTGTCCGCGGAGCCGCAGATCTCGTGGTGCTGGGTGGAGTGCGACAGCCCGCGCAGCGACCGGTGGGTGATCGTGTGGTTCTCGACGACGCCGCCGGCGGCCTCGATCTGCTTGAAGTAGTCGGTGTGCTCCGTCGCGGCCGGTGAGTTCAGGAACATCGTGACCGGGATATGCGCCTCGCGGATGAAGGCCGGCACGTCCGCGGGCCGGGCCAGCGCGCCGTCGTCGATGGTGATGAACGCGACCTTCTGGTCGGTGGGCACCCGCAGCCAGAACGGCGGCCGCTCGGTCGTGGCCCCCGCCCGCAGCCGCGGCACCGGCGCGGGCGGGAACTGCGGAACCCGGGCCAGATACCACTCCAGGCTCTTGAACCTCGGCGGCGGCGGCTTCGCGGTGGGGCTGGGCGACGGGCTGCCGGACTGGCTCGCGGCGTCCGGCGTGGGGACGGACGTGATCCTGGTGAACGCCTTGGCGTGCGTGGCGCAGCCGCTCAGCGCGAGTACGGCGAGGAGAGCCACGAGACGGCGGGCACGGATTGCGGGCACGCGGGAACCGTAGTACCCGGATGTCATGATCTTGTCACCGCGGCGTCCGTACGGGAATCTCATTCACCATGCACCTGCTGGTTCTTGGCGGCACCCGGTTCGTCGGGCGCGCCGTCGTCGACCGGGCGCTCGCGCTCGGCGCCGAGGTAACCCTCTTCAACCGGGGCCGCACCGCCCCGGGCCTCTATCCAGACCTGGAAACCGTGCGCGGCGACCGCACCACCGACCTGTCGGCGGTCGCCGGGCGGCGGTTCGACGTGGTCGTCGACTGCGCGGGCTACGACCCGGCGGTGGTGGCCCGCTCGGCCGACGCGCTGCGGGACGTCGTCGACCGTTACGTGTTCGTCTCGTCCGCCTCGGTCTACGCGGACCAGAGCGTGCCGCCCGTCGAGGGCGCCGCGACCCTCGACGACGACTCCTACGGCGGCCGGAAGGCCTCCTGCGAGCGGGTCGTGCGCGACCGCTACGGCGACCGCTGCCTGGTCGCCCGGTCGGGCCTCATCGTCGGGCCGCACGACCCGACGGAACGGTTCCCCTACTGGCCGCGGCGCTTCCGCCGGCCCGGGCCCGTCCTCGCGCCGGGCGAACCGACCGATCCGATGCAGTACATCGACGTGCGGGACCTGGCGGCGTTCCTCCTGGGCGACGCGGCCGGCACGGTCAACGTCGTGGGACACACCCTCCCCATGGCCGACCTGCTCGCCGCCTGTCAGGCAGCGGCGGGGTCGGCGCACGACCTGGTCTGGGTGCCGACGCCGGACCTGCTGGCCGCCGGCCTCGACCCGTGGATGGGCGTGCCGCTCTGGATCGCCGACCCGGAGTGGCGCGCGGCCAACCTGGTCGACGGCAGCCGGGCCCGCGCGGCAGGGCTGACGACCAGGCCGGTCGCCGAGACCGCCGCCGACGTGCTGGCGTGGGACACCGCTCGCGGCGGACCGGCCGACGGCGTGGAACCGCTGTCGGCGGGCGACGAGCAACGGCTGTTGGCCCGGCGCTGACGCCGCTGGCCGCCCGGCGGACCCGGGCGGCCATTCAGCCGCGTGGCTCGCGCGGTTTGAGCATGAAGACGTTGGGTGCGAGTTTCTCCATCGCGCCGTCGCGGGCGACGATGAGGCCGGCGGCGAAGTCCACCAGCGGGGTCGGGTCCGGATCGGTGAGCTCGGTCAGGTCCATGACCACGGTGATGTCGTGGCAGAAATAGTGCCCGACGTGGATCACGTCGCTGTAGCTACGCGGCCTGAGCGTCTTGAGCATTGCTTCAGTTTCCTCCTCCACCCGCCCGCGGCTGCCACGCCGCGCGCAGCGTGTCCAGGAGTCCATCGTCCAGGTGGCCGTTCAGGCGCAGCCGGGCCATCCCGCCGTCCGGGTGGATGTCGAGACGCACGTGCGTGACCGGGTCCGTGCGCAGCACGAACCGGTGCCGGGTGTCCGGGCGCAGGTCGGTCTGCGGCAGCAGCTCGCGCCACGCGGCCGCGTCGGCCGGGTCCGCCTTGCGCTCGTCGACGCCGGCCAGTGCCGCGGCGCCCGGTGCGTTGCCCTTGAAGTGCGTGGTGTCCAGCTCCGCGAGGCGGATCCGGCCCGGCGCCGCGAGGCGGACGACGACCCAGTCGTTGCCGGCGTCGCGGCGCCGCCGGGTCTCCCAGCCCTCGCCCATCGTGCGGGCGAGGCCGGGCTCGATGAGCTGCGCCGGCGAGCCGTAGAACAGGTCGCTGCAGTCGACCACCCGCCCGCCGTTCTCGGCCGCGGCCAGGTCCAGCCAGCCGTCCGGGAACCGCACCGGGTCGGGCACCACCTCGCCGTGCACCCGCAGCCGAGCCACTCCCCCGTCGGGATGGATGACCAGCTTCACGTGGGTCACGAGACCGGACGAGACCTCGAACGCGTTGGCCGTGTCACCGGCCAGCGGCGAGCGCGGCAACAACGGCTCCCACGCGGCCGCCAGCAGGTCGGCGAGCGACGGGTGCCCGTCGAGCCGGCAGCCGAACACCGACGCCTCGGGCGGGAAGTTGCCCGTGAAGAACGACGTGTCGACGACCAGCCCCCGCACGACGCCGGCCGCGCCGAGCCGGACGATCGCCCAGTCCTCGCCCGGCGTGCGCCGGCGGCGGGTCTCCCAGCCGTCGTACACCTGGCCCTTGGGGCCGAACGTGCGCGGCGTGAACCCGGGGGGCTCCGGCGTGACCAGGTTGTCGGCCGCCGCGAACAGCTCGTCGTTGGTGCCGACCACTCCGCCGCCGAGGCGCCGGGACGCCAGGTCGGGCAGGTTTTCCCAGGACGTCACCGGGCCTCCTCCAGCAGGTCGGCGGAGCGGGCGAGAAGGCGGCCGCGGGGCGGGTCGCCCGGTGTGACCTTGACGCCGCGCAGCCACACCCGGCGGACCACACCCGTCAACCGCCGGCCGGCGTACGGCGTGACCGGGTGCCGGTGGTGCAGCCCGTCCGGTGCGACCGTGAAGGAGGCGTCCGGGTCGAAGGCAACCAGGTCCGCGTCGGCACCCACCGCGATCCGTCCTTTGTGGCGCAGCCCGACCAGGTCGGCCGGACCGGTGGCCATCCAGCGCACCACGTCCGCGACGTCGAAGCCGCGCGCGGCGGCGGCCGTCCAGACCAGCGGCAGGCCGAGCTGGAGCGACGCGATGCCGCCCCAGGCGCCGGCGAAGTCACCCTGTTTCAGGGCCGGCGTGGACGGCGAGTGGTCCGAGACCACGATGTCGAGCGTGCCGTCGGCCAGCGCCGCCCAGAGCCGGTCCCGGTTGGCCGCGCCGCGGATCGGCGGGCAGCACTTGAACTCGGTCGCACCGTCGGGCACCTCGGCCGCGTCCAGGGTCAGGTAGTGCGGGCAGGTCTCCGCGGTCACCCGCACGCCGCGGGCCCGGCCGGCCGCGACCACGGCGGCGGCGTCCGCGTCGGAGATGTGCAGCACGTGTACGCGCGACCCGGTCGCCTCGGCCGCGTCCAGCGCCGCACCGACCGCGGAGCACTCGGCCGCACCGGGCCGGGACCGCTCGAAGTCGGCGTAGACCAGGGACGCCGGCGCCGCACCCAACCGGTCCGGATCCTCGGCGTGCACGAGGAACAGCGCGGACACCGCGCCCATCGCCAGGCGCAGCTCGGCCGGTGTCACGGGCGGGAACTCCGGCACCCCGGAGTCCGCGAGGAACGCCTTGAAGCCGAACACCCCCGCCGCGTGCAGCTCGGGCAGGTCGCCGGCGTTGCCCGGGATCGCGCCGCCCCAGAAGCCGACGTCGACATGGCACTGCCCGGCCGCCGCCGCCCGCTTCACCGCCAGCGCCGCGGCGGACACGGTCGGCGGCAGGGAGTTGAGCGGCATGTCCACAATGGTCGTCACCCCGCCGGCCAGCGCCGCCCGGGTGGCGGTGGCGAAGCCCTCCCACTCGGTGCGGCCCGGTTCGTTGACGTGCACGTGGGTGTCGACGAGACCCGGCATCAGCACGAGGTCGCCGAGGTCGACGTCGGCGGCGGGCCGGCCGGGCAGCACGGCGGTGATCCGCCCGTCGCGCACCTCCACCCCGGCCGGGCCGACCGAGCCGTCCGGCAGCACCACCCGCGACGAGCGGATCACACGGCCCATAGCGCCTCCAGGGTCGGGCGGGTGAACGGCACCTCCGGCAGATCCAGGGCACCGCAGTCGAGACCGCGCAGCAGGAAACCGGCCAGGGCGCGGGCCGTCGCCGGCTCGTCGAGGATGCCGCCGGCCTGCCGCTCCAGGTAGGCGCCGAGCCGCTCGACGGCGGCGGCCGAGGCCGAGCGGAAGAACGCGTACGTGGCCGCGAACCGCGTCGGCAGCTGCGCCGGGTGCAGGTCCCAGCCCTGGTAGAAACCGTGGGCCAGGGAGCGCAGGACCAGCCGGTGGTGCAGCTGCCAGGCCGCGTGGATCCCCGGGCCGACCGGGAGCACGTTGCAGGACCCGTCCGAGAGCCGCACGCCGGTGCCGGCGACCGCGACCTGCATGACCGCCTTCGCGTGGTCGGCCACCGGGTGGGCCAGGCTCTGCTCGGAGGCCGCGACGCCGAGCGCGGCGCTGTAGTCGTAGGTGCCGTAGTGCAGGCCGACCAGCCGGCCCTCGGCGACCGTCGCCAGCCGGGCCACCGTCGCGGCCCCGTCCGGCCCCAGCACCGCGAGCGGGGTCTCCACCTGCGCCTCGAAGAGCAGCGAGCGGGGCGCCAGCCCGTAGGCCAGCTCGAGCTGGGCGCAGAGCTGGGCCATCGCGGCGACCTGGGCGGCCGCGCTCACCTTGGGCAGGGTCACCACGAAACCGGCCGGCAGCGCACCGTCCACGGCGGACAGGAACAGGTCGAGCGTGCGCACGCCGCGGCGGCGGGTGGCCGCCTCCAGCGACTTGATCCGCATGCCGATGAACGGCGGCGCGGGTGCGAGAGACAGCAGCGCGGCACCGGCGGCGGCCGCCGCGACGTCCTCGGCGTCGTCGCCCCGGGCCCCGTAGCCGTCCTCGAAGTCGATCCGCAGGTCCTCGATCGGCTCGCGGGTCAGCTTCGTCACCACCCGGTCGCGCAGCTCCTCGGGAAAGGGCAGCGGCGGCCACGCGTCGAGGGCGGCGAGCGCCTCGGCGCCCCAGGCGGCCACCACGGACGGGGCGAACCTGTCCGCGGGTACGTACACCGTGTGGACCGGCTGCCGTCCGGTGACCGCGGGCCGGGGCCGCGCCCGCAGCACGGCGTCGACCGGCGCGAGCCGCTGGTCGAGCTCCCGGTAGACCGAGTCCGGCAGCCGCCCGGTCATCGGGCCAGCGCGATGTGGTCGGGGCGGACGGGAACCCGCGTCAGGGGCAACCCGGTGGCCGCTCTGATCGCCGCCACCACGGCCGGTGTCGAGGAGATCGTCGGTGGCTCGCCCACGCCGCGCAGGCCGTAGGGTGCGTCCGGGTCGCCCAGCTCCAGCACGTCGACCGCCATCGGCGGCATGTCGAGGATCGTGGGGATCAGGTAGTCCGTGAACGACGGGTTGCGGATCACGCCGTCCACCACCTGGACCTCCTCCATCACGGCCAGCCCGAGACCCTGCGCCGTGCCGCCCTGGATCTGCCCGACCACGGCCTGCGGGTTGACCGCCTTGCCGACGTCCTGCGCGGTGGCGATCTCGACCACGCGCACGAGGCCCAGCTCGGTGTCGACGTCCACGACCGCCCGGTGCGCGGCGAAGGCGTACTGGACGTGCGCGTCGCCCTGGCCGGTGACCGGGTCGAGCGGGCGGGTCGGCCTGTGCCGCCACTGCACCGTCTCCTCGACCACGTCGGTGCCGAGCAGCTCGACCAGCGCCGCCACCACCGATCCGTCGGCCGCGACCACCTTGCCGTCGACCAGCGACAGCTCCTCGGCGCGGCCGAGCCGGGCGAGCACCGTCGCCCGCACCGCCTGGCAGGCCGCCCGCACCGCGCCGCCGGTCATGTAGGTCTGCCGGGACGCCGACGACGAGCCGGCGCTGCCCACCGAGGTGTCGGCGGTCGCCACCGTCACCTTGGCGACGCCCAGCTCCGTGCGGGCGATCTGCGCCTGCACCGTCACCAGGCCCTGCCCGACCTCGGCGGCCGCCGTGTGCACGAGCACCGCCGGCTCGCCGCCGACCACCGAGAGCCGCACCCGGGCCGTGGAGAAGTCGTCAAAGCCCTCGGAGAAGCAGACGTTCTTGATGCCGATGGCGTAGCCGACGCCCCGCACCACGCCCTCGCCCCGGGTCGTGTTGGCCACCCCGCCGGGACGCTCGCGGGGGTCGCCGGCGGCCGGCGGCGGCAAGGGCCGGTCCCGCACCAGGGCGAGCAGGTCCGCGACCGGCGCCGGGCCGTCGACGAGCTGGCCGGTCGGCATCACCGAGCCGGTGGTCATCGCGTTGCGGCGGCGCAGCTCGACCGGGTCCAGACCGAGCGCCGCGGCCAGCTTGTCCATCTGCGACTCGTACGCGAAGCAGGCCTGGACCGCGCCGAAGCCGCGCATCGCCCCGCACGGCGGGTTGTTCGTGTAGACGCCGTACGCGTCCATCACGACGGTCGGCACGTCGTACGGCCCCACGCCGAGCGTCGCGGCGTTGGCCACCACGGCCGGGGTGGACGAGGTGTAGGCGCCGCCGTCGAGCACGATCCGGGCCTTGACGTAGACCAGCTTCCCGGCGCGGTCGGCACCGTGCTCATAGGACAGCCGGGCCGGGTGCCGGTGCACGTGGCCGAAGAACGACTCCTCCCGCCCGTACACCATCTTGACGGGCCTGCCGGTGTGCAGCGCGAGCAGGCAGGCGTGCACCTGCATCGAGAGGTCCTCGCGGGCGCCGAACGCGCCGCCGACGCCGGCGAGGCTGAGCCGGACCTTGTCGGCGGGCAGGCCGAGGCAGGCGGCCACCTGCTTCTGGTCGACGTGCAGCCACTGCGTGGCGACGAACAGGTCGACGCCGCCGTCCTCGGCCGGCACGGCGAGCCCGGACTCCGGGCCAAGGAAAGCCTGGTCCTGCATGCCGACCTCGTAGTCGCCGGTGACCACGACGTCGGCGGTCAGCGCGTCGCCGCCGGCCGAGGCGAACCGGTGGACCGGCACGTGCCGCACGAGGTCGCCGCGGGACAGCGCGTCCTCGGGGTCGGTGACCGGGGCGCGTACCGCGTACTCGACCTTGATCCGGGCGGCGGCGCGGCGGGCCGTCTCCGGATGGTCGGCGGCCACGATCGCGACCGGCTCGCCCTCGTAGCGCACCTCGTCGACGGCGAGCACGGGCTGGTCGAGCAGGTCGAGCCCGTAGTGCTTGGCGCCGGGGACGTCGGCGGCGGTCAGCACCGCGTAGACGCCGGGTACGGCCACCGCGCCCGTGATGTCGATGCCACGGATCTCGGCGCTCGGGTGCGGCGAGCGGACCGTGGCGCCCCAGAGCATCTCGTCGGCCCACAGGTCGGACGAGTAGGCGAACTCGCCGGACACCTTGAGCACGCCGTCGGGCCGCTGCGGTGAGGTGCCCACGCCGCCCTCGACGAGGGCCGGTGCGACGGTCGGGGCGGTCATCGGGCCCTCCGCATCAGCGAGCGGTGGGCGCGGCGGGTGCGCCGGGTCAGGTCACGGTCGTCCGCGGTACGCAGCTCCCCGTACTCGACGATGCTCCGCCCGCCGACGGTGAGCAGCTCCAGCGTGGCCGGCGGCCCGAAGACCAGCGCGGTGACCGGGTCGTCGATGCCGACGTGCCCGAGGTCGTCGAGCCGCCACAGCGCGAGGTCGGCCAGCTTGCCCGGCTCGATCGAGCCGAGCTCGCCGTCGCGGCCGAGGCAGCGGGCGCCGCCCATAGTGCCGAGGCGCAGCGCCTCGCGGGCGGTCAGCCCGGTCGGGCCGCCGCGCAACCGGGCCGTGTAGAGGGCCTGCCGCAGCTCGGCGCCGAGCTGGTTGGCCTCCTGGGACGCGGCGCCGTCGACGCCGAGCCCGACCGGCACCCCGGCGTCGAGCAGCTCGCGCACGCGCGCCATGCCGGCGCCGAGGCGCGCGTTGGAGCTCGGGCAGTGCGCCACGGCCGTGCCCGACGCCGCCAGCGAGGCGATCGCGGCATCGTCGAGGTGCACAGCGTGCGCGAGCCAGACGTCGTCGCCGAGCCAGCCGACCCGCTCCGCGTACTCGACGGGAGTGCAGTCGAACTGCTTGCGGCAGAAGTCGGTCTCGTCGGCGGTCTCCGCCAGGTGGGTGTGCAGGCGGACGCCGTGGCGCCGGGCCAGGGCGGCGGACTCCTCCATCAGCCGGCCGGTGACCGAGAACGGCGAGCAGGGCGCGACGGCGATGCGCAGCATGGAGTCGGGCGCCGGGTCGTGGTAGCGGGTGATCGCCTCCTCGGTGGCGACGAGCGCGGCGTCGGTCTTCTCCACCACCTCGTCGGGCGGCAGGCCGCCGGCCGACCGGCCGAGGTCCATCGAGCCGCGGGTGGGGTGGAACCGCAGGCCGACCTCGCGGGCCGCCTCGACCTGCGCGGCCATCAGGTCGCCGGCCTCGCCCGGGTAGACGTAGTGGTGGTCGGTGCTGGTCGTGCAGCCCGACAGGGCCAGCCAGCCGAGCCCGGCGGCCGTCGTCGCCGAGACGACCTCCGCGTCGATGCCCGCCCAGATCGGGTAGAGCGTGGTCAGCCACTCGAAGAGCGTGCCGTCCTGGGCCAGCCCGCGGGTCGCCCACTGGTAGAGGTGGTGGTGGGTGTTGACCAGGCCCGGGGTGAGCAGGCAGCCGGTGCCGTCGACGCGGCGCACGGACTGCAGCCGGCCGGCGTGGCCGGAGCCGACCGCGGCGATCCGGCCGTCGTCGCCGATCACCACGTGACCGTCGGAGTATTCGGTGCCCGCGGCGTCGACCGTCGCGATCGCGCAGTTCTCGATGAGGATCATGACGCCGCCGCCAGCCGGACCGCTTCCATGATCTTCTCGTAGCCCGTGCACCGGCACAGGTTGCCGGCCAGCGCCTCGCGGATGTCCGGGTCGCTCGGCGCCGGATCGCGGGCCAGCAGGTCGTGCACGGCGACCACCAGGCCGGGCGTGCAGAATCCACACTGGACGGCGCCGGTGGCGAGGAACGCCCGCTGCACCCGGTCGAGCTGTTCGTCACCGGCGCCGGGCGCGAGGCCCTCGACGGTGGTGACCGTGCGGCCCTCGGCCTGGCCGGCCGCGACCAGGCAGGCACACACCGGCAGCCCGTCGAGGTAGACCGTGCACGAGCCGCACTCGCCCTGTTCACAGGCGTTCTTCGCGCCCGGCAGGCCGAGCCGCTCGCGGAGCACGTAGAGCAGGCTCTCCCCCGGCCACACGTCGTCCGCCTGTCGGGGTTCGCCGTTGACCACGCAGTTGACCCTCATGCGCCACCTCCCAGGTCGGCCCAGGCCCAGGCCAGCGTCCGGCGGGCCAGCACGGCCAGCGCGTGCCGGCGGTAGTCGGCGCTGCCCCGGACGTCGTCGATCGGCCGCGCCGCCGCGCCGACCAGGTCACCGAACCGCGCGGCGACCGCCCCCGGCACCGGACCGCGGGACTCCCACGGCAGCTCCGCGGCGAGGAACTCGGCCGCCTCGGTCGCCCGCAACGGGGTCGGTCCGGCCGAGCCGATCCCGGTGCCGACGGTGTGCGTCGCGGCGTTCAGGGAGATCGCGAACGAGCAGACCGCGATCACCATCGCGTTGCGGGTGCCGACCTTGGCGAACTGCTCCGCGCCGGGCCGCGCGGGCACGAGGAACGCGGCGATCAGCTCATCGGGCGTGCGGACCGACCGCTTCGGCCCGACGAAGAACTCGGCGACCGGCACCCGGCGCGAGCCGCGGACGGAGGCCAGCTCGACCAGCGCGCCGGCGGCCAGCAGCGCGGGGTGCGCGTCGCCGGCCGGGGACGCGGAGCCGAGGTTGCCGCCGACCGTGCCCCGGTTGCGGATCTGCGGCGAGCCGACCGTGCGGGACGCCAGCGCCAGGCCCGGCACGCGGCCGGCCAGCTCGTCGATCAGCCGCCGGTAGGTGACGCCGGCGCCGATCCGCAACAGGTCGCCGTCGGTGCCCCAGTCGGCCAGCGCGGTCACCCGGGTCAGGTCGAGCAGCGCGCCGGGGCGGGAGCGGTCGAAGTTGAGGTCGACCATCACGTCGGTGCCGCCGGCGATCGGCACGGCGTCGGGGTGCGCCGCCTTCGCGGCCAGGGCCTCGTCCCAGTCGGACGGTCGCAGGAAGTCCATGGTCACCACGCCTCCGGGGCCGGCGCGACGTCGTCGCGGAGCACGGTGCCCTCGATCAGGCCGTACGGGCGGTCCGTGGCGACGTAGACCTCGTTGTCGTTGCCGAGCCCGAACGGCGCCAGGTCGACGAGGAAGTGGTGCCTGTTCGGCAGCGCCAGCCGCACCTCGGCGATCTCCGGCTGCTTCTCCAGCGCCCGGCTGCCCATCGCGTAGAGGGTCTGCTGGAGCGAGTAGCTGTAGGTCTCGACGAACGCGGCGGTCAGCGCATCGCGTGCCCCCTGGAAAGAACTGGCCCACGACCGGCCGGCACCCACCTCGGTCCAGCGCCAGCGGGCGTCGACCTCGGTCGCCAGGATCCGGTCGGTGGTCTCCGGCAGCGTCGTGTAGCCGTCGCGCACGTAGCCGTGGAACTCCGAGTCGGTCGTGTTCAGCAGGATCAACCCCGACAGGCCGCTGACGACGTACGACGCGTCGCCGGTGACCGTCACCGAGGCGTGCCGGGTGGGTGCGCCGTCGCGGGCGAACGAGTGCGGGCCCAGCCGCGACCACGGATGCTCGGCGAGGTCGACCCGGGCCCAGTGGATGCTCGGCTGGGTGTCGACGAAGTGCCGGGCCAGCAGCAGGCCGAACGCTTCCGGCTCGCCGACGCCGTAGCGCTTCGCGAACGCGTACACCGTGTTCTTCTGGGTGTCGGTGGGCAGCACGCCGCTGTTGTCGCCCTCGTGCGCGGCGGCCAGGTCGCCGGCGAGCGCCACGCTGACGGTCAGGTCGCGCAGCTCGTGCCGCGGCCCGTCGCGGACCACCCGGACGAGGCGGACCTCGGCCTTGCCGTACCGGTTCGCTCCCAGGGCGATCGCCATGGCCGTCAGCTCCCCCGGTAGGTCGTGTAGCCGTGCCGGTTGAGCAGCAGCGGCACGTGATGGTGCTGGTCCGGCGCGGCGACCCGGAAGCCCACGGTGATCTCCGGGAAGAAGGTGCCGCCGTCGAGGTAGCCGCCCACGTCGAAGACCAGCCGGTAGTCGCCGGCCGCCCAGCCGTCGGCCGGCACCCAGTCGCGCAGGCGGCCGTCGTCGTCGGTGCGCCCCTTGGCCAGGGTCTCGGCGCCGCGCTCGAGCCGCACCGCGACGCCCGCGGCGGGCCGGCCGCGCTCGAGGTCGAGCACGTGCGTCGAGAGCGGCGCGGTCGGGTCGGTGACCAGCCGCTCCAGCCGGAGCAGCGCGATCTTGCGCAGCTCCTCCTGGACGACCCGCTGCTCGGTCTCCGGGTCGTTGTCGAGCCGGTGCCGGAGGGCGTCGAGGATCTCCGCTTGCGACTTGCCCGTCGCGAAGACGAGGAAGACGTGGTCGAAGCGGCGCTCGTAGTCGAGGTTGGCCCGCTTGAGCGCGGTGATCGTGTCGGCGTCGGCCGCCACGCCGGACTGCTCGCGGCGGGACCAGGCCGACTCCCGGTCGCCGCCCGCCGGTCGCTCGCCGATGCGCGGGTGCGCGGAGATCGCCAGCGAGACGTCGGACCAGGTCAGTCGGCGCAGGGCGGCGTCGGCCGTGGCCAGGAGCCCGGCCCGGTCGGGGTACGGGCGGCCGGCCGCGACCGCCTCCGCCCAGGTCGGTGCGGCGCAGCAGGCGAGCAGCTCGCGCTCGGCCTCGGCGGGCGGGAGCCGGTTGAACCGGTCGACGTCGGCGATGACGCCCCCCTCACAAGACGGATACCGAATGACTACTCCAGCGCGGGCCCCCGATCAAGGCGTTCCGTACCCGCGGACGGCGTGTCATGGCCGTCCGGCGTATCCAGGTCGGTGTCGTCGGCGACGTCGTCGCACGGCACGACGGTGACGGAGGCGGCGTGTGCGCGCAGGTAGGCGCGGGCGCCGGCATCACCGGTCGCGGTCTCGGCGACGCCGGCCCAGTGGTCGCGACCGAGCACGACGGGGTGGCCGCGGCGGTCCGCGTAGCCGCCCATCCGCAACGTGTCGGGACCGGCACTCTCCGCGACGCGGGCGACCGCGGCCGGTGTGATGCCCGGCATGTCCACCAGCAGCACCGCGGCGGCTTTCGCGTTCGTCGCGGCGAGGGCGGCCAGGCCGGCGCGCAGGGACGAACCCATCCCCGTCGCCCATTCGGGGTTCTCGACCAGCACGGCGTCACCCAGTCGGGCCTGTTCGCGAACCTGGTCGGCGGCCGCACCGAGCACGACGTAGACCGGATCGAGGCCGCCCGACCGAGCCGTGGCGACGGCCCGCTCGACCAGCAGGGCACCGTCGCGGAGCACGAGCGCCTTCGGGCGGCCGTAGCGACGGCCGGCGCCGGCGGCGAGAACGAGCCCCGCGGTCATGCTCAGTCACCCTAGTCGCTGGTGCGGTTCGCTAATACACCCTGGTATGCCCCTTTCGCGTGCTATATCCATCGGCCGTTCGGCTAGCTTTTAGCCAGCTGGTCAGGCTACGGTGAGTGCCGAACGGCTAGTACATGCCATACGGCAAAAATCAGCACCGTGCACATATCGACTGCAGGAGGTCCCCCCGATGACCGTGCAGACGGCGGAGAAGGTTGACCCGGCGCCCGCCCTCACCGACAGCGCGACCGAGCTGCTCACCGCCCTCGCGGCGGTGCCGGCCGGTCACCCGTCCCGGGCCGCGTTGCGGGACCGCACGATCGAGGCCTGGCTCCCCCTGGCCAACCACCTCGCCC
>NZ_JBFAIU010000162.1:0-16613 GCF_040654855.1 Asanoa sp. NPDC050611 | reverse complement strand
TGGGTGAGCATGACCGCGATCGGCAGCACGGCGCGCGGGAAGTGCAGCGCGCGGATGAGGCCGAGGTTGCCCACGATCGACGACGTGCCCTGCTGGACCACCGCCGAGGTGAAGGTAAAGACGAAGAGCCCGGTGCAGAGATACGGGATGAAGCTGTCGACCTGGTGGCGGGTGTTGAGGACCACGCCGAAGATCAGGTAATAGACGCCGGCGTTGGCCAGCGGCGTCAGGATCTGCCAGAGCTGGCCGAGGCGGGCGGTGCTGAACGCGGCGACGACCTTCGCGTTCGCGTACTCGGTGATGAAGTGCCGATAAGCCCACAGCTGCTTCGTGTACGACAACAGGTCGGGGCGCGCGCCGGCGACGTGGAGCCCGTGCCGGGCTGCCAATTGCCGCGGCTGCAGATCCGAGCCACGTTCGACGACTGCGGTATCGGCCATGCTGGTCGCTCCCTTGTGGTCACGCGGTTCACGTCGTCGCCGCGGCGGGTGGCCGCGGCCGACACCGGGAGACGCTAGCCGCGCCGACGTCGCGACGCAACCGTACCGTCGCGACGCTCCGGGCGCCTACGCGCGAGCCACCACGGTCACGCGACCGGGCTCGCCGGCGCACTTGACGACGGTCAGGCCCTGATCCTCGACCAGGCGGGGGAGGGAGGTGGTGTCGTAGAAGCGGACGACTCCCGGCACGACGTGGTAGCACGCCGCGCGCAGCCGCCAGTACAGGTTCGGGTAGGTCAGCGGCGCGTCGACGCGGGCCGGAGCCGTGATCAGCAGGTGTCCGCCCGGCCGCAGACAGCGCCGGATCTCGGCGATGAAGGCTGCGGGATGCCGAAGGTGCTGCACGACCAGGATCGCAAGCACACCACCGAGCGAGGCGTCCGCGAACCGCAGCGGCGCGCCGACGTCGTGCACGTCGAACGTTGCGTCGACCTTCTCGCGAGCGGCCCGGGCCCGTGCGACCTCGACCATGCGCGGCGACCCGTCGACACCGACGACGTCATAGCCACGCCGAGCGAGCGCGAGCGCGTGCGCGCCCGGCCCGCAACCGAGATCCGCCACCGGCCCGGGCGGTGCCACCACGTTGGCAAGCTCCTCGACGACCCGCTCGACCAACTCACGATGCTCCGGCTGATCGCGCCGCCGCTCCCAGGCGGCACTCTCGCGGTCGTACACGAACCGGAAGAACCACTGCGGAGCAGGCATGCCGGCGACGTTACGCGCGCGGCCGGGAACGTTGCGCACAGCGGCATCGCGATCCTTTGGCTTCCCGTTCGAGAACCGGACCCCACCGCCGGCCCGGTCGTCTTCACCGAGCCTGTCGTCCTCGCGACCTCAGCCACACATCCGCTCACCAAACAGGAATCCGTGTCCTATGAGGACCTCGCGGAGCCTCGCCGGCCCGGTGGGCACTGGTGTGGCGCACGTCTGCGGAAACCCAACTCATCCGCACGTTCGCCGACCTCATCACCGAACTCGGGCCACTAGTCATGTGAGGTGGGGCCGGGTGACGGCAGGGCCGCGGCGATGCAGTCGAGGACGCGCTGGAGCCCGTGCCGGAACTGGTCGTCGCGGCTCAGGTGTGGCTGGCGCGCCTCCATCACGATCCTGGTCAAGATCGGGTAATCACCGCTCTGCACCAGTTGGTCGACGTACGGGCGGCTCCGCGCCATCCACTCCGACTCGCTCAGTCCGCTGCGGCGGACCTCCTCGGCCGAGCTGATCTCCTCGCGGACGGTGCCCTCGACATAGCCGATCAGGATGGCAACGAGGCCGAGGTTCTCGTCGATGGCGACGAACGCGTCGAGCACTCCCATCAGCGTCCCGCTCGGCGGCGGCCGCGTGCAGCAGCACCGCCGAGGAGTCGATCCGGTCCTCGGCCAGGCCGAGCCGGTAGCCGGTCGGTGAGCTGAGGATCACATCGGGACCGAGCCGGGCGCGCACGCGGGAGACCAGGAGCTGCAGGGCCTTGGTGGGGTGCGCGGGCTGCTCGTCGGGCCACAGCCCGTCGACCAGCCGGCCGGTGCTGGCGCCCACCCGCGGCTCGGCGGCCAGCAGGGCGAGCAGCGCACGGGGGCCGGAGCCGGTCATCTCCCGGCCCCGGAACGCCACCCGCGACAGCAGGACCAACTCGACGGTCACCGGCCTCAGGATAGCCGCGCGCCGGCCGTTCACCGATCCTCCACCGGCCCTGGCTGCCGGTGCGTGCGCCCCCGGGCCGCGGGTCCGCGGTCCGCGTCTCCTTTGTGGACCCGCACGCTCGGGCGGCCCGGGCCGCAGCGGCGTACGCTGCCGCCGTGGCGCGGTACTTCGACATGCATCCGGAGAACCCCGCGGCGCGGGCGGTCGGGCAGGTGGTCGACCTCGTTCGCGGCGACGGGCTCGTCGCGTACCCCACCGACTCGCTCTATGCCCTGGGTTGCCGGCTCGACAGCGCGGACGGTGTCGAGCGGATCCGGCGCATCCGGCAGCTCGACGACCGTCACCACTTCACGCTCGTGTGCCGCGACTTCAGCCAGCTCGGCCAGTTCGTGCAGATCAACAACGCGCGGTTCCGGGCCGTCCGGGCCGCGACGCCGGGCGGCTACACGTTCATCCTGCCCGCGACCCGGGAGGTGCCGCGGCGGCTGCGGCATCCGCGGAAGCGTACGGTCGGCGTCCGTATCCCGGACCACGTCGTGACCCAGTCGATCCTCGCCGCCCTCGGTGAGCCGCTCGTGTCCAGCTCGCTGCTGCTGCCGGGCGACGAGGAGCCGATGACGCAGGGCTGGGAGATCAAGGAACGCCTGGACCACGTGGTGGACGCCGTGGTCGACGCCGGTGACTGCGGCACGGTGCCGACGACCGTGATCGACTGGAGTGATGACGAGCCGGTCATCCTCCGCCGCGGCGCGGGCGACCCGGCGCGGTTCGAATAGTTCGCTCCGGGCCGCCCTCGGCCAGTGGGATAATTGCGTAGAACCGGACATACGTGACCGGGGGGTGAGGTATGTCGACCGACACCGCGCACCGCGCGCACAGCCAGACGCACGCGCACATCCACGGCATCGACTGCGGCCACGAGGCGTTCGAGCACGTCGGCCACATCGACTATCTGCACGACGGGCACCGGCACCACTCGCACGACGGGCACTACGACGAGTGCGACGCCGCCGAGCACCCGCGCTCCGAGCCGCACCAGCACCAGCACGGCGACGGGTGCGGGCACGTGGGGCTGCGGCACGACGGGCACGTGGACTACCTGCACGACGGCCACGCGCACATGAAACACGGTGACCACTGGGAGGAGTGCGCGGTCAACGACCACGTCGAGGCCGAGTCGCACACCCACGTGCACGGCGACGGGTGCGGCCACCCGGCGGTCGACCACGGTGACCACGTCGACTACCTGCACGAGGACCACCGGCACGCCGCGCACCAGGGCCACTACGACGAGCACTGACGGTGCACGGCGGTCATCGCGGCGATCCCCGCGAGGCCGACGACCGGTGCGAACGCGAAACCGGCGCGCAGGTCGGCCGCCGCGAGCGGGCCGGCCAGCGCGGCACCGGTCGCGCTGCCGACGGTGAACGCGGTCATGATCCAGGCGAACGCCTCCACCACGGTCCCGGCCGGCGCGAGCCGGTCGGTGGTGAGGAAGACCGCGGTCAGCAACGGCGGCAGCGCGACGCCGCACAGCGCCACCAGCGCCGCCATCGGGCCCGTGCCGGGCATCAGCAGCAGCGGCACGTAACCGATCGCGAAGCACGCGGCCAGCACCGGCAGCCGTACCGTGCCGCCCGGCCGCGCCCGCGTGTAGAGCAGGCCGCCGACCAGCGCACCACCGGCCTGCGCGGCGAGCAGCCAGCCGCTGAGCCCGCGGTCGCCGGCCGCCTCGGCGTAGCCGGTGAGCGCGACCGGCAGGCTGCCGACGGCCGCGCCGACGCAGACGACCCCGGCGACGAGCACGACGAAGGTGCCCACGCGCAGCGGCCCGGCCCAGTGGCGCTGCGCGGCCGGCTCACCGCGCCAGACCCGCACCGGTCGCGAGACCGCGAACACGACCGCACCCGCGAGTTGACAGGCGGCGGCCGCGACCAGGCCGGCCGACGGGCCACCGACCGCGACGGCGCCGAGCGTCACCAGTGGACCGACCACGAAGATCACTTCTTGGAGGGCGATGTCGAGGGTGTACGCCGCGGTGACGGCGGAGGTGGGCACGAGCGCGGGCCAGAGCGCGCGCAGGCACGCCTCGAGCGGCGGCGTGCCGAGCCCGGCGAGCGCGGCACCGGCGACGGTCAGCCCGAGGTCGCCACCGCCGGCCACGACGGTGAGGAACCCGACCGCCGACAGCACGGACGAGCCGTACAGCACCGGCGGCTGCCGCCAGCGGTCGACGGACCGGGCGAGCAGCGGCGCGCTGACCGCCATGCCGGCCGTGTAAGCGGCGACGACGAGCCCGGCGAGCGACAGGCTGACGGACTCGCGGGCGAACAGCAGCAGGGCCAACGGCCCGGCGGCGAGCGGAATCCGGCCGACCTGACTGGCGGCCAGCAGCGTGGGCACGCGGGGTGCCCGCAGCACGGCCCGCACACCGGGCGGTGGCGGGGATACGGGTTCGGACGTGACTGTAGACATAGGACATCGCTCCCGGACGAGGGTCGGCGGACACGGGGCAGGGCCCGTGCCTCAGGGAGCGAAGTCGCCGCGCTTGTGGTCGTCTCCGTAGAGCGGCAGCGGCGGGGTGATCCAGACAGCGAAGGCGGCCGCGGAGATCACGCCCACACCTTACCGCTTGAGACGGCCGTCACATTCCGCACCGACGGTCACAAGGCCGCGGGCTATCCGGTCGAAGCGGGTGCGGGGCGGGACCGCGTCGCGCGAAGCTGAGTAAGGGGTTGACTGATGAAGATCGTGGTTTTCGGTGGGACCGGGCTGATCGGGTCGCAGGTGGTGCGGCTCCTGGGCGAGGCGGGGCACGAGGCGGTCGCGCAGTCGCCGTCGACCGGCGTCAACACGGTGACGGGTGCGGGCCTGGCGGACGCGCTGGCCGGGGCCGACGTCGTGGTCGACGTGACCAACTCGCCCTCGTTCGCGCCCGACGACGTCATGGAGTTCTTCCAGAAGTCGACGGGCAACCTGCTCGCCGCGGAGCGGGCGGCCGGCGTGCGGCACCACGTCGCGCTGTCGGTGGTCGGCGCCGAGCGCAGCCCGCAGAGCACCTACCTGCCGGCCAAGGTCGCGCAGGAGAAGCTCATCGCCGCGTCGGGCGTCCCGTACACCGTGGTCAAGGCGACGCAGTTCTTCGAGTTCCTGGGCGCCATCGCGGACTCCGCGACGGACGGCGACACCGTGCACATCGCGCCGGTGGCCTTCCAGCCGATCGCCTCCGCGGACGTGGCCCGCGCGGTCGCCGACGCGGCGGTCGCGGCGCCCGTCAACGGGACGGTCGAGACGGCCGGTCCGGACCGGATGCGCTTCGACGAGGCCATCCGGGACGCGCTCGCCGCGAAGGGCGACCCGCGCAAGGTGGTCGCCGACCCGGCCGCGACCTACTTCGGGCAGGTCCAGACGGACGAGACGATCGTGCCGATCGGTGACTACCGTCCCGGTGCGATCCACCTGGCCGACTGGCGGGCCGCGCAGGCCTGAGGGCGGCGTACGCCGCGGGAGGGGTGCCCACTATCGTCGGGCGGCATGAATAGTGATGCCACGTCCGAGGTGTTCGTGCACCCCTCCGCGGAGGTCGACGAGGGAGCGCGGATCGGCGCCGGGACGAAGGTCTGGCACCTGGCCCACATCCGCTCGTCGGCGACCATCGGGGCGAACTGCGTGATCGGCCGCAACGTGTACGTGGACGCCGGCGCGGTGGTCGGCGACCTCGTGAAGATCCAGAACAACGTCTCCGTCTACCAGGGCGTGACGATCGAGGACGAGGTCTTCGTCGGTCCCTGCGCGGTGTTCACCAACGACCTGCGGCCGCGGGCGCAGAACCCCGACTGGCAGATCACCCCGACGCTGGTGCGCCGGGGTGCCTCGATCGGTGCGAACGCCACGCTGGTCTGCGGCGTCGAGATCGGCGAGTACGCCATGGTCGCCGCCGGCTCGGTGGTCACGAAGAACGTCGCGCCCTACCAGCTCGTGGCCGGCAACCCGGCCCGCCCGCTCGGCTGGGTGGACGCCAAGGGTCAGGTCGTGTCGCGCGACCCCCAGCGCCCACCGAACGCCTGAGCCTGACTCAGCCGCCGATCACGATCCGCTCGACCCCGTCCCACCGGGCGGGGTCGGTCACCCGCCGGCCGTCGACCAGCACCCGCACGCCGGGCAGGTCGGCGGCCGCGAGCGTCCGGTACTCGGCGTGGTCGGCCTGGATGACGACCGCGGTGACCGGCTGGCCCTCGTGCGGGAGCAGGCCGTGGGCCCGCAGTTCCTCGTCGGTGTACATCGGGTCGGCGACGTACGCGTTCGCGCCCCGGGCCTTCAGCGCCGCCACGGTCGGGAAGACGCCCGAGAACGCCGTCTCCTTGACCCCGCCGCGGTACGCCGCACCGAGCACCAGCACGTTCGCGCCGGTCAGGTCGCCGTACGCGTCGGCGAGCAGCTTCACCGCGTAGTCCGGCATGCCCGCGTTGGCCTCGCGCGCCGAGCGCACGACCGTGGCCTCCGGGTCGTTCCACAGGTACATCCGCGGGTAGATCGGGATGCAGTGGCCGCCGACCGCGATGCCCGGCAGGTGGATGTGGCTGTACGGCTGCGAGTTCGACGCCTCGATCACCTTGAGGACGTCGATCCCGGCGGTGTCGGCGAAGCGGGCGAACTGGTTGGCCAGCGCGATGTTCACGTCGCGGTAGGTCGTCTCGGCGAGCTTGGCCATCTCCGACGCCTCGGCGGAGCCCAGGTCCCACACGCCGTTGGGGCGGGGGAGGTCGGTGCGGTCGTCGAAGTCGAGGACGGCCTCGTAGAAGCGGACGCCGCGCTCGGCCGACCCGGCGTCGATGCCACCGACCAGCTTGGGGTACTTGCGCAGGTCGGCGAAGACCCGGCCGGTGAGCACCCGCTCGGGGCTGAAGACCAGGAAGAAGTCCTCGCCCGCGGTGAGGCCGGAGCCCTTGGCCAGCATCGGCGCCCAGCGGTCGCGGGTGGTGCCGACCGGCAGCGTCGTCTCGTAGCTGACCAGCGTCCCCGGGCGCAGGCCGGCGGCGATGGACTTCGTCGCGTCGTCCATCCAGCCGAAGTCCGGGATGCCCTCGGCGTCGACGAACAGCGGGACGACGACGACCACGGCCTCGGACTCGGCGACGGCCGCCGCGGTGTCGGTGGTGGCCGAGAGCAGGCCGTCGGCCACGGCCTTGGCCAGCTTCGTGTCGAGGTCGGCCTCACCCGGGAACGGCGGGATGCCCTCGTTGACCAGGTCGACCACTCGCTTGGAGGTGTCGGCGCCGATGACCCGGTGGCCCTTCGACGCGAACTGCACGGCCAGCGGCAGGCCGATCTTCCCCAGGGCGACGACGCAGATGTTCACGGGCCTACTTTCCTAGACGAAGTTTGACGCGCTTCTTCAGGTGGGCGACCACCCGGCCAACGGTCACGGGGGTGACGCCGATCATGACCTGGCCGGTGTGGTCGAGCGTGACGGCCAAAACGTACACGCGTGACGCTCGGATCCGGACCACGGGGCGGGGCGCCCGGAAGCCCGGCGCACGCAGGGGAGCCGTGCCGTCGCCGACCGTGGCCGTCAACGCCCGGCGCTCGCCGCGGACGGAGCTGGTGGCCAGCAGCTCCTTGGCGGACAGCCGGGCCAGCACGTGGCCGCCGTCGACGGCCGCGGTGGCGGTGACGTCGCCGGCGCCGATCACGACCGGGTCGGCCAGGTCCGTGCGCGGGCTGTGGCAACGGACCTCCAGCGCCCGGCCGCGGGCCCAGGTGACCGCCGTCACGTCGAGCTTGGCGGGCCAGTCCGGCGCGCCCGTTACGTCGAAGCACGCGTCGGGCGGGCCACCGGCCGTCCGGAAGCCCGGGTAGGCGGCGTAGCTCCGATCGCCGTCGGTGACGGTGGCCGGGACGCCGACCTCCGCGTCCTGGCGGATGACGGCGAGCAGCGCGGCGGCGTCAGCGTGCGCGGCGACGGCGAGCCGCACCCGGGTCTCGGCCGTGAGCCGCGCCCGGATGCGGTCGGTGAGGTACTCGCGGACCAGCGCGCCGATGCCGGCCACGATGCGCTCCAGCGAGCCGGCGTCGGCCTTGCGGAGCTGGTCGCCGACGAGCGCGGTCAGCTCCCAGCGGAAGTGCCGGGTCAGGATCGCGTCCCGCCGTTCGCCGGCCGGCACGAGGGCCGCGATGAACGAGATCAACTGCGTCAGGGCTTCGACGCGTACGCTCGCCCGGCTGCCGTAGCTCACGTTGCTGGAGTCGAGCCGGCGCACCGCGTAGTAGTAGTCGTAGTCGGCGCGCACCGAGATCCGCCGCGCGTGGAAGCAGGCCTCGATGGTGAACGGCTGGTCGGAGAGCACCCGCATGCCCTCGGGGAAGCGCAGGCCGTGCTTCTCGATCAGCGCGCGGCGGAACAGCTTGGTGTTGGCCATCGCGTACGGCAGCGCGGAGTCGAACAGGTCGAGGTCGTCGGCGTCGGCCGCGAAGACGGTCTGGTCGACGTGCCGGCTGTTGACGCCGACGACCCGCCCGAGCACGACGTCGGAGCCGAGCCGGTCGGCCGTGGTGACGAGCCGTTCGAGGGCCTCCGGGCCGAGATAGTCGTCGGCGCCGAGGAAGAAGACGTAGCGCCCGTTGGCCTGGTCGAGCGCGCGGTTGCTCGGCACCGCGGGGCCGCCCGAGTTGGGCTGGTGCAGCACGGTGAAGATGTCGGGGTGGAGCCGGGCGAAGCGGTCGAGCTCCGCGCCGCCGCCGTCGGTCGAGCCGTCGTCGACGGCGATCACCTCGAGCTGGCCGGCTCCGATGGTCTGCGCCACCAGGGACTCGAGGCAGCGGGTGAGGTACGGCATCGTGTTGTAGACCGCGACGACCACGGTCACCGCCGGACCCTGAGCCTCGCTCACGACGCGCTACCCGCGGGCAGCAGCTCGCGGTAGATCTTGTCGAGCACCTCCGCCTGCGCCTCCCAGGTCCAGGTGTCGAGCAGGCCGGGCTTGTCGTAGGCCGACCGGTAGGCGGCCGGGTCGGCCAGCACCGCCCGGACGGCGCGGACGAAGTCGTCGAGATCCTTGGCGCGGAACACCTCGCCGTTGCCGGCGGCGCGGACCGTGTCGGCCATCGTGCGCACGTCGGAGACGACCATCGGCAGGCGCGCGTGCGCGTACTCGAAGAACTTGGTGATCAGCGCGATCTCGTGGTTCGGCCAGTGGTGGATCGGGATCACGCCGGCGTCGGCGCCGGACAGGAAGCCCACCACCTGGTCGGGCGACACGTAGGGCAGCACGTGCAGGCGGTCGCCGACGCCCAGTGCCGCGGCCCGCGCGACGAGGTCGCGCACGTAGTTGTTGGGCGGCGCGCTGACCACGAAGGCGACGTGCGCCTCCGGGAGCCGGGGCAGCGCTTCGACCATGATGTCCAGGCCGCGCTGCACGCCGGCGGCACCGCTGTAGACCAGCAGTGGCACGTCGGCGCCGATCCCGCAGGAGACCCGCAGGTCGGGGGCGTCGGCGGACCCGCTGTCGGCGGCCGGGGCGTTCAGCACGATCGCGGGCCGGTCGGTGAGGCCGTGCTCGGCGATCAGCAGGTCGGCGAGGGTCTCCGAGACGGTGATCACGGCGTCCGCGTATGGCGCGTACTCCCGCTCGTGTGCCCGGGTCGCGGGCAGCCAGCGGGCGTTGTTCGCCCGCGGCCGGATGCCGGGCAGGAACTCGTGCGCGTCCCAGACCAGCTTCACCTGGCGGCCGGCCGCGGCGGCCCGGGCCTTCGCGCGGGCGCCGACGCCGATCATCCGGAAGTCGTGCGCGTGGATCAGGTCGGGCGCGAGGTCGTCGACGACCGGCCCGAACGTGTCCTCGTAGTCCCACAGCGAGGGGTCCAGTTGCCGCCACGCGCGCTCGCCCCGCAGCCCCAGCCAGAGCCTGGTGCGGGCGTGGTCGTAGGGACGGAAGGCGCGGCGCAGGGCGCCGACGACGACCGAGCGGACGCCCGTGGGCGGGGCCGACCGGGGAGGGGGGACGGACAGGGCCGGGACGGTCGCGCCGGCGGCGGGCGCCGGCGCCGCCGGTGCGGGCGCGGGCGCGGGTGGCGGGGCGGGCGCGACGCGGCGGCGCAGGAGCACCCGCAGGGCGGCCTTCCGCACCGCCGAGGCCCGGGCGAGCGGGTCGGGCATGGCGAGCAGCCGAACCTCGGCGCCGCCCAGCCGCCAGGTCACCGGAGCGCCGTACGTCAGGCCGAGAAGCACGACGTCCCAGCCCGCTTCGGCCGCCGATCGGGCTACTTTCTGTACGCGGGAGTCGCCGTGGACGCCGTTGTCGACCAACATGACCACGCGGCGGCCGCCGGGACGCGCGGTGGCGGCTTCTGCTGCCATACCGGTCTTTTCGCCTTCCGAGCGCACGGGCTGTAACTGTGGTCGTGAGGCTACCAAGCCCGAGAGCGACTCAGTAACCGAGCCGGATCGATCCCATGGGGGTGTACGGGCGGTCATTCTCGGACGCCTTGGTGGGCTAAGGTCTTGCCCGTGTCCGCCCCCGCCGCCACTCCTTTCGACGCGAATTCCGTGCGCCCCGGCGACGATCCGACGGTGACCGCGACCGACGTTCCCGCGACAGCGGAACGTGACTCCGCCACCCTGCCGGAGCAGCCCGCGCCGGCCCGCCGGCGGTGGCGCTGGCCCGACGCCACTCCCGCCCTGCTCGGCTACGGCCTGGTGCGGCTCGTCGGGCTGCTGATCCTGCTGGTCTTCGCGCACAACGCCGGCAAGGACGTCACCTGGCTGCTGAGCAGCAGGTTCGACGCCGGCTGGTACAGGCAGATCGCCGTCGACGGCTACAACGCGGCGGTCCCGTTGGGTGCCGACGGCTCGGTGAAGCCGAGCAACCTGGCCTTCTTCCCGCTGTACCCCATGCTCACGGTGGCGGTCACCGCGCTGACCCCGCTGTCGTGGGGCGCGGCCGGCCTGCTCGTCGCCTGGCTGTCGGGTTTCGCGACCGCCTGGGGCCTGTTCGCCATCGGCAAGCACCTGCGGAACCGGACCTTCGGTGTCCTGCTCGCCATGCTCTGGGGGGTCCTGCCGCACGCGCTGGTGCAGAGCATGGCCTACAGCGAGTCGCTGCTCGCCGCGCTCTGTGCCTGGTCCCTCTACGCCCTCCTGCGGCGCCAGTGGCTGCTCGCCGGCACGCTCTGCCTGTTCGCCGGGCTCACCCGGCCGACGGCCAACGGGCTGATCGCCGCCGTCGTGCTGACGGCACTCGTGGCGGTCGTCCGCCGGCAGGACGGCTGGCGCCCGTGGGTCGGTGCCGCCCTGGCCCCGCTCGGCTACCTCGGCTACCTGACCTTCGTCGGGCTCCGGCTGGGCCGGCTCGACGGCTACTTCTACGTGCAGGGCGAGGGCTGGCACGTCGCCTGGGACTGGGGCAGGGACACGCTCGACGTCATCTGGCGGGTGACGACCGTGCCGGAGCGGCTGGAGATGTACGCGATCACGCTGCTGATCCTGCTCTCGGTCGCGCTGCTCGTGCTGATCTTCGTCGAGCGCTATCCGCTTCCCCTCCTGGTCTACTCCCTGGTTTCCGTCGTTTTCGTGCTGGGCGCCGGCGGGTCCTACCATTCAAAGGGCCGCCAGTTGATGCCGGTGTTCACCCTGTTGCTGCCCATAGCGATGGGGCTGACGTCGGCGCGCCGGCGCACCCAGATCGTGGTCATGGTGGTTCTCGCAGTCATCTCCGGGTGGTTCGGGGCGTATCTGACCCTGGTCTGGGCGGCGTCGCCGTAGGCCCGGCACAACCCGCCCCTCAGGAAAGGAACCCTGTTCCAGTGAAGGTCGTCAGCATCGTGGGCGCCCGCCCCCAGCTGGTGAAACTCGCCCCGATCGCAGCGGCGTTCGCCGGTGGCGACAGCCGACACGTCATCGTGCACACCGGTCAGCACTACGATGCCGATCTCTCCGACGTGTTCTTCACCGGGCTCGGCATACCCGACCCGGACGTGCACCTGGGCGTCGGCTCGGGCAGCCACGGCGAGCAGACCGGCCGGATCCTGGCCGCGCTCGACCCGGTGCTCGCCACCGAGCGTCCCGACTGGGTGCTCGTCTACGGCGACACCAACTCGACCCTCGCCGGGACCCTGTCCGCGGTGAAGCAGCACCTCCCGGTCGCCCATCTCGAGGCCGGGCTGCGCTCGTTCAACCGCCGGATGCCCGAGGAGCACAACCGGGTCCTCACCGACCACGCGGCGGACCTGCTGCTGGCGCCCACCGCCGAGGCGATGCGACACCTCGCCGCGGAAGGGCTGGCCGCCCGCTCGACCCTCGTCGGCGACGTCATGGTCGACGTCTGCCTGCGGGTCCGGGACGCGGTCCTGGCCGGCGAGCACGCCCGGCCGGCGCTGCCCGAGGGCATCGACCCGGACCAGCCCTACCTGCTCGCCACCCTGCACCGGGCGGAGAACACCGACGACCCGGCCCGGCTCGCCGCGCTGGTCGAGGCGCTGGTCGACCTGCCGGTGCCGGTCGCGCTGCTGGCCCACCCCCGGCTGCTCGCCCGGGCGGAGGAGCAGGGGCTCAAGCTGGCGCGGGGCGCGCTGCACGTCGGCCGGCCGCTGCCGTACGCCGGCATGGTCGCCGCCGTGCTCGGCTCCGTCGGGGTCGTGACGGACTCCGGCGGTCTCCAGAAGGAGGCCTACCTGCTCGGCCGGCCGTGCACCACGCTGCGCACCGAGACGGAGTGGGTCGAGACCCTGGCCGACGACTGGAACCGCCTGGTGCCCGACCCCGGCAGCCTCGGCGCCGACTGGGTCACCACCGCCACCCGACCGGCGCCCGACGCGCCACAGGGCACGCCGTACGGCGACGGCAAGGCGGCCGTCCGCGTGGTCGAGACCCTGCGCGAGCGCCGCGCATGAGCGGGCAGTCCGGGCGCCCCCACGTCATCTACCTGGCGATCGGCTTCCCGCCCGCCGCGAAGAGCTCGGCCTACCGGTTGCGCGAGACGGCCAACCAGTTCTGCGCGCTGGGTTGGGACGTCACCGTCATCACCCTCTGCGACGAGGCCTGGGAGCGGGAGTACGGGCTGGACCACAGCCTGTCGGAGAAGGTCGACCCGCGGATCGAGGTGGTCCGGCTGCCGCTCCTCCGGCAGGACCTCGAGACCGACATCCGGAAGTTCTCCGAGGCCCGCACGCTCAACCCGCCCGCCTGGCTCGCCAACCTGCGCAAGCAGGAGCAGAAGGTGTTCCCCGAGCCGGTCTTCGGCGGCTGGCGGCACGCGCTGGAGAAGGCCGTGCTCAAGGTGCACCGCGCCCACCCGGCCGACCTGCTGCTCAGCTCCTGCGCCCCGTACGTCAACCTGGCGGTGACCTGGAAGCTCTGGGAGGAGCACAAGGTTCCCTACGCGGTGGACTTCCGGGACGCGTGGTCGCTCGACGTGATCAACGGTGGCGAGGCGTTCACCGCCGCCTCGGTCTCCGGCCGGTGGGAGTCCAAGGTCCTCGACAAGGCGATCGCGGTCTGGTCGGTCAACGACCCGATCGCCGGCTGGTACCGCGACCGTTACCCGCAGCTCGCGGAGCGGGTGCACGTGGTCCGCAACGGCTACGACGAGGACAGCCTGCCCGCGGTCACCGGTCGCACGCCGGACCCGGCCGAGGGGCTGACGTTCGGCTACCTCGGCTCCGTCAACTTCAAGCCGGACTTCCTCAAGGCGGTCCTCGACGGCTGGCGGATCGCCCGGCAGCAGGACCCGCTGGTGGCGCGCTCCCGGTTCGAGGTGCGCGGCCACATCGGCGCCGGCCCGATGCGCGAGCAGAACCGGCACATGGACCTGCTCAAGGACGCCGCGCCCGACAACGTCACGTTCGGCGGCCCGGTCGCGAAGGCCGATCTGGCCGCGACCTACGGCTCGTGGGACGCGCTGGTGCTGATGCTGGTCGGCGGGCAGTACGTCACGTCCGGCAAGGTGTACGAGTTCATGGCCACCGGGCTGCCGGTGCTCTCCGCGCACGACGTCCGGCACGACGCGAGCAACGTCCTGGCCGGCCATCCCCTCTGGACCGGTGCGGTCGGGCTCGAGCCGAAGCGCCTCGCGGAGTCCTTCGTCAAGGCGGCGCGGATGGCCGTCGAGGCGACCGACGCGGACCGGGCGGCGGCCCGCGAACTGGCCCGCCGCTACGCCCGCCCCGCCGTGATCGCGCCCGTGGTCCGGCAGCTCGCCGACCTGGTCCGGCCGGGCGGTGGCGCCGCCGCGGAACCCGTGCACGCCTCGATCGGAGACGCCCACCGTGACTAACGTGCTCATCGTGGCGGCCTACGCCCCGGCGCAACCGGCCGTCCTGACGGAGGCCCTCGAACGCTTCAAGGGCCGGGGCGCGCACGTCGCGCTGGCGTGCTTCTTCGACCCCGCGGTGCTCAACCTCGACCCGGCGCTGGCCGACGCGCAGAACTTCGCCGCTACCGCGGAGACCATCACACCCCGGTTCCGCACCGCGCTCGGGCGGGCGCAGCCCAACCGCAAGATCTGGCTGCACGCACAGCGCAGCGCCTGGCTGCGCCAACAGGCCCGCGACGCCGACCTGCTGGTCGCGGTGGACCCCAAGTCCCTGCACACGGTGTGGGAGCTGGCTCAGCGCAACCTCCGGGCCGGCGCGCACTACGGCCTGGTGCCCGCGCTGAAGGCGCTCGACGCCGGCGCGTTCGGCGCGCTGCCGGTGCCTCGCCTGGTGGAACGGCAGGTCTCCGCCGCCGCCTCGATGGGGGTGCGAGGAGCCCGCCGGATGGCGGTGCAGAGTGCCCGGACGAGCCTGCGGCGCGCGACCGGTGCCCGGGTGATGCGCAACCCGGCCGGCGCGTGGTTCTGGACCCAGGCGGTCGGCGCACCTCGCGTGCCGGACCGCGTCCGGAACAAGCTGGCGCTGCGGGTCTACGACAGCGCGGTCCGGGCCGACCGCCTCGCCGCCGCGGCCCGCACCTCGGCCGCCGCGGTCCGCAAGCTGCGCAACCTGCAGTACAAGGCGGACCTGCTGGTCAAGGGCGCGCAGGCCGAGTTCGGCCTCGGCCGGGTGCCGACCGTGCTGCACGAGGCGATCAACGCCAATCTCCAGCTCGCCGACCTGCGCTACGGGCAGGGGAACATCCCGAAGGCGGTGGCGGCGCTGTCGGCGGCGTGGACCCTCGCCTCGAACCGCGTGCTGCACTTCGACCGCCTCACCTCGCCGATCGCCACCGACGTCCAGGGGCACCTGGGCGCGTTCGCGAACAGCCCGGCCGCGCAGCAGCTCTACGGCAACAACGGGCGGCGCACGCCGGCCGCGCCGCCGCCGACCGACCGGCCCCTGCGGATCCTGCTGACCACGCTGATCAACGACAACTTCCTGCACGAGATCCGGCAGCGGTACGAGGACATGCCGAACGTCGAGGTGCGGTTCCTGGACCTCAACGCCGACGAGGAGCGGCGCCCGCTGACCCGGTCCGCCAGTTCGGTGATGGAGTACCGGCTGTCGGGGTCCACGCCGTTCGGCGACAAGATCGAGGAGTGGCTGCGGCCGCACGTCGACTGGGCGGACGTCGTCTTCGTCGACTGGTGCCAGGCCACGGCGGCGCTGTTCACGATGCTCGACCCGGGCACCACCCGGATGATCATCCGGCTGCACAGCTTCGAGGCGTTCAACCTCTGGCCGCACCTGGTGGACTGGACCCGGGTCGACGACCTGGTCTTCGTCTCCGAGCACCTGCGCGACCTCGGTGTGGCGGTGCTCCCGAAGATCGCCGAGGAGGGCGGCCCGCGGCTGTGGGTCCTCGACAACGCGATGGACCTGCAGCGTTTCCCGAAGCCCAAGCCGGCCGAGGCCCGGTTCAACGTCGGGCTGGTCGGTGTCGGCTCGGTGGCCAAGGACTCCCGGTGGGCGATCGAGGTGCTGCGGCACCTGCGCGCGGCCGACGAGCGCTACCACCTGCTGCTGATCGGCAGCGACCTGAACAACCGGACCAGCGCGGCGGCGAAGGAGTACGGCGCTCTGCTGAAGAAGGACCTCGCCGAGCTGGAGCCCTCCGGCGCGGTGCAGCGGCGGGGGCAGACCGACGACGTGCCGGGCGCGCTGACCGAGGTCGGCGTGATCCTGAGCTCGTCGGTCCGCGAGAGCTTCCACTGCGGCCTGGTGGAGGGTGCGGCCAGTGGCGCTGTGCCCGTCGTCCGGGACTGGCCGTTCTTCGCCGGCAAGCCGCACGGTGCCCGGACGCTCTTCCCGGCGGACTGGGTGGTGGCCACGCCGGAGGAGGCCGCGAAGCGGATCCTGGACGCGACCGCGACCGAGGAACGGTGGCGGGAGCTGGGCCAGGAGGCGGCGGAGCTGTCGCTGCGCACCTGGGACTGGTCGGTCACCCACACCGGCTTCGACCGGCTGTTCCTCGAGCCCTGAGGCACTGACGGGAACGGGGCCCTGCAACGGCGGCGGCCGCGATCACGAGGCTGGCCAGCACGTCGGCCGGGTAGTGCA
>NZ_JBFAIU010000161.1:0-16700 GCF_040654855.1 Asanoa sp. NPDC050611 | reverse complement strand
GGGTCGTCGCGCCGAGCCCGGTGACGACGACGTCGGTGCGACTCATGTCAGGCGTTCGACTCGATGTAGGTCACGGCGTCGCCGACGGTCTTGAGGTTCTGCACCTCGTTGTCCGGGATCTTGACGCCGAACTTCTCCTCGGCCGCCACGACGACCTCGACCATGGACAGCGAGTCGACGTCGAGGTCGTCGGTGAACGACTTCTCTTCGGCCACGTCGTCGGGGTTGACCCCGGCGACCTCTTCCAGGATCTCGGCCAGGCCCGACGTGATCTCGTCACGGGTCATTGCGGTGGTTTCCTCTCGGGTTTTGGTGATGTTGTCGTTGAGCGTGCGCTCAGGGGCAGCGAACAACCTGCCCGGCGTACGTTAGGCCGCCGCCGAAGCCGAACAGCAGGACGGGTGCGCCGGAGGGCACCTCGCGCCGTTCGATCAGCTTGGACAGGGCCAGCGGCACGCTCGCCGCCGACGTGTTGCCGGACTCGACGATGTCCTTGGCGACGACCGCCTGCGGCATGCCGAGCCGCTTGGCGATGCCGTCGATGATGCGGGCGTTGGCCTGGTGCGGCACGAAGGCCGCGATCTCCTCGGGCGCGACGCCGGCCCGCTCGCAGGCCTGCAGCGCCAGCGGGGCGAGCGCGGTGGTGGCCCAGCGGAAGACCTGCTGGCCCTCCTGCGCGATGTACGGGCGCCAGCCCTCGATGCGGACGGCGTCGGACTTCTCCGGCACCGAGCCCCAGATCACCGGGCCGACGCCGGGTGCCTCGTCCTCGGCCGCGGCGGTGACCACCGCGGCGCCCGCGCCGTCACCGAAGATGATGCAGGTCGAACGGTCGGTCCAGTCGGTGAAGTCCGAGAGCTTCTCGGCGCCGATGACCAGGGCGTTGCGGGCCGCGCCGGCGCGGATCGCGTGGTCGACGGTGCCGAGCGCGTACGAGAAGCCGGAGCACGCGGTGTTGATGTCGTAGGCGCCCGGGGCGTTGATGCCCAGCTTGGCGGCGACCCGGCAGGCCACGTTGGGGCTGCGGTCGACGGAGCTGCAGGTGGCGACGACGACCAGGTCGATGTCGGTGGGGGTGAGGCCGGCGTTGGCGAGGGCCTTCTCGGCCGCGAACCCGGCCATGTCGGCGACCGTCTCGCTGTCGGCGATCCGCCGCGTCACGATGCCGACCCGGTCGCGGATCCACTCGTCGTTGGTGTCGACGATCTGGGCCAGGTCGTCGTTGGTGAGCACCCGCGACGGCTGGTAATGGCCGAAGGCGAGGATGCGGGAGCCTGTCATGCGGGATGTCCTCCGATGCGCGCGAGCGGCTGGCCCGGTGCGACCGGGTCGTCGTGGTGGGCGAGCCATTCGGTCAGCAGGCCGTCGCCGTGCGCGGCGACCTCGACCGGGCCCTGCCGGGTGGAGACGTGCCCGATGAGCTGACCAGTGCTTACGGTATCGCCCTCCGCCAGCCCCTCGACCGGCTGGAACAGGCCGGCGGTGCCGGCGACCACGACGCGGAACGCGGGGGAGGGCTCGTGGCTCGGCGCCGTGCCGTGGCGGGCCACGAGGTCGCGGGCGGCGGGCAGGTCGTCGGGCGTGTTGAGGGTCACGATCTCGATGCCGTTGGCCTTGAGCTCGCGCTTGACCAGCCCGGCCAGGGTGCCGGCGGGCGGCAGCTCGATCACGGCGGTCACGCCCAGGTCGCCGAGCGTACGCATGCACAGGTCCCAGCGGACCGGCGCGGTGACCTGGCGGACCAGCCGGGTGAGCAGCTCACGGCCGTGTGCGACAGCGTTGCCGTCGAGGTTCGACAGCAGGATCCGGGTCGGGTCGGCGGGGGTGATGCCGGCCGCGACGGCCGCCAGCGCCTGTTCGGCGGGCGCCATGTACGGGGTGTGGAAGGCGCCCGCGACCTGCAGCGCGATGACCCGCGCCTTGGCCGGCGGCTCGGCGCCGAGCTTGGCCAGCGCGTCGAGGGCGCCGGCGGCGACCACCTGGCCCGCGCCGTTGCGGTTGGCCGGGTGGAGCCCGTGTGCGTCGATCGCGGCGAGCACCTCGGCGGGATCGCCGCCGAGCACGGCCGACATGCCGGTCGGCTCGAGCGCGCAGGCGGCGGCCATCTCGCGACCGCGGACGCCGGCGAGGGTCACCGCCGCCTCGGCCGGGAGCGCCCCGGCGAGGGTCGCGGCGCCCAGTTCGCCGACGCTGTGCCCGGCGACCACCGAGACGTCGTGCATCGGCAGCCGCTCGGCGGCGAGCAGCGCGGCGGCGACCAGCAGCGGCTGGGTGCGGGCCGTGTCCTTGATCTCGTCGGCTCCGGCCGCCGTGCCGAGATGCACGAGATCGACTCCGGAGAGTGCGGACCACCAGCGGAGTCGGGCCTCGGCTCCGGGAAGTTCGAGCCACGAAGCGAGGAATCCGGGCTTTTGCGAGCCCTGGCCAGGCGAGAGTACGGCGAGCACGTTTACGACTCTGCGGGATACTCGTGGGTCATGTGGTTGCCGGCAGGCACCAAACCACACTATTGGTTTTGTATGGTTTCTACAATGAGTGGCTGCGATCACGTACGGTATGGAGCGATTTTTCCCAAACGAACGTTCAGGCATCTCCAGCCGTAGCCGAACCTCGCGGATCAAGGCGGCCCACCGTCAGCGCGATCCGCAACGCGAACAGGTCCCGCGGCGAGAGCGGCGAGAACCCGGTGACGTCCCCGATCCGCCGCAGCCGGTAACGCACCGTGTTGGGGTGCACGAACAGCCCGCGCGCCGCGCTCTCCAGCACGCCGCCCGCGGCGAAGAACGCGTCCAGCGTCTCGATCAGCTCGCCGCCGGCGCGGACGAGGGCGCCGTAGACGTCGCGCCGCAGTGCGCGCCGGGCCGCGGCGTCACCCGCCAGGGCCCGCTCCGGCAGCAGGGCGGCCGCGGCGACCGGGCGGGGCGCGTCCGGCCAGGCCGGCGCCGCGCGGAAGCCGGCCAGCGCCGCCCGGGCCGACTCCGTCGCCTCGTCGAGGCTCGCCACCGCGGGCCCGACCACCACCGGGCCGGTGCCGAACCCGTCGAGCAGCTTCTCGGTCGCGTTGAGTGGGTCCGCGGCGCCACCGAGGACGACCACCAGCCGGTCGCCGTGCACGCCGCTGATCACCTCGACGCCGATCCGCCGGGCCTGCCGGTAGACGGTGTGCAGCACGGGCGCCACCTCGCCGCCCGGCGACCGCCCGACCGCGACGGCCACCGGCGGCGCGTCCGCCCAGCCGAGGGCGGCCGCGCGGCTCGCCAGGGCGTCCGTCGAGTCGCCCCGGAGCAGCGCGTCGACCAGCAGCGCCTGGAGCCGGGCATCCCAGGAGCCGCGGGACTCGGCCGCCCGCGCGTACACCCGGGCCGCGGAGAAGGCGATCTCCCGGGAGAACCGCAGGACCTCCTCGCGCAGGTCGCGTTCCTCGCCGGGCGCGGCCAGGTGGGTCGCCTGCTCCTCGACGATGTCGATGGTGACCTGGATCAGCGCGACGGTCTGCTGGAGGCTGATGCTGCGGGCCAGCGCCCGCGGCGCCGCCGCGAACACCTCGTCGGAGACCTCGCGCGGGCGGCTCTGCGGACCCTGCCGCATGAACTCGACCAGCGACCGGACGCCGGCCTGGGCGACCAGCATCACCCACGCGCGCTGGTCGGCCGGCAGCTGCCGGAACCAGACCAGGGTCTCGTCCATCCGCGCGACGCTGGCCGTGGCGAGGGCGCCGGCCGACCGCTCGATCCGGCGCAAGGTCGCCGCGAGCCCGTCCGATGCCTGGTCGTCCACGACATACACCATAAGCTGGCCCGGATGCACCGCTCGCTCGCGCGCCCGCCGGCCGCCCTGCCCCTGGCCGCGCTGGCCGCGTTCGGAGTGCTGCTCGGCCTCGTCGCCGCCGACTGGCCGCCGCTCGTGCGCTGGGACTCCGCGGTGAGCGCCGACCTGCGGGCCTTCGGTGCCGTCCGCCCGGTGCTGGTCGACTGGCTGCGGGCGCTGACCGGCCTCGCCGCGACCATCCCGTACCTCGCCGTCGGCGCCGCCGCGACCGTGCTCTTCGCGCTCCGCCGGGACCGCCGGGCGGCGGTGTTCTGCGCCCTGGTCACCGCCGCCGTGCCGATCCTCTGGAGTGTCCAGCACTGGGCACTGCACAACCCGCGCCCGGTCGACGGGTTCGTGGTCGTGACCAGCTCCGGGTTCCCGAGCGGGCACACCAGCAACGCGGCGGCGCTCGCGCTCGGCGCGGTCCTGCTGGCCTGGCCGCGGGTCGGCGCGGGCGCCCGGCTGGCCAGCTGCCTGGCCGCGGCGGTGTTCACCGGATTCATCGGATTCACCCGGGTGGCGCTGCTGGCGCACTGGCCGACCGACGTGCTCGGCGGGCTGCTGCTGGCCGCGGCGGTGGTCCCGGTGGCCGCCCGGATCGCGACGCTAGGCCGGGCTCGCGTCGACCGGTAGGGCAGCGTCGACCCGCCAGCGGGCGCCGGCGTCCGGGCCCGCGTCCAGGCGGCCGCGCAGCAGGGCGGCCCGCTCGCGCATGCCGATCAGGCCCGCGCCGGCGCCGAGATGGTCGAGGGGGCCGGGGGTGGCGACCGGGTTGTGCACGGTCAGGCGTACCTCGTCCGTGGCGTAGTGGACCTTGACGCTGGCCGTACCCGTGCCGTGCTTGAGGGCATTGGTCAGTGACTCCTGGACGATCCGGTAGCCGGCCAGGTCGACGTTGACGGGCAACGCCCGCGGCTCGCCGGTTGTGGTCAGCTCGACCGTGAGCCCCGCGGCCCGAGCGCCGGTGACGAGGCGCTCGACCTCGGCCAGCCCGGGCGAGACCGGGTCGTCGCCGGGCTCCGCCTCCGGGCCGCGCAGCACCTCGATCATCTGCCGCATCTCGGCGAGCCCCTGCACGCTGTTCTCCCGTATCACCCGCAGGGAGTCCTCGACCTGCTCCTTCGAGAGGCTGGACACGCTCAGCGCCGCCGTCGCGTGGATCGCCACCACGCTCAGGTGGTTGGCGACCATGTCGTGCAGCTCGCGGGCCATCCGGGTGCGCTCGGCCGCGACGGCCTGCCGGCGGTCGAGCTCCGCGACCCGGGCGGTCTGCTCGGCCCTCGCCCGTTCGAGGGTCGCCTGGTCGCGGTACTGGCGGACGCTCAGCCCGGTCAGGATCGGCAGGACCAGCACGAGTACGGCCGGGATGCCCATCGCCAGGCCGCTGATCCGGCCGGCGTCCAGCACGCCGAGGGTCGCGGTGACGGCGACGACCACGATCGAGACCTCGAGCGCCCGCCGCCAGAGCTTCGGCGGCCCGAAGACGCAGGCGTCGTAGAGGACCTGGGTGTAGATCAGCAGCGTGCCGATCGACCCGCCGAGGACCTGGTCGCCCACCAGCGCGACGGTGCCGATGGCAAGGCCGACCCGGGGCGCCCGGCGGCGCAGGGCGACGGCGCCGGACGCGACCGCCATCGGCAGGTAGAGCAGCCACTCCGGGCTGCCGGCGAAGCGGGGCTCGGTGAAGGTCCGGTAGGCGCCGGACGCGATGATCAACGTCCCGCCGAGCAGCGCGACGGCGGCCAGCGCGAGGTCGCGGGACGCGGAGCCGCGCGGGGGAAGTCGCATCACAGCATCGATAGAACCACGCCCGCGGCGCGAACTCGTCCGCCTGCGAGAGGAGGCCCCTCCGCCTGGGGGAGGAGACCGGGTTCGTCGTCGCCGCCGACGCCTCGGCCCGTCTGCCGCGAAACGCTTGGTTCCTGCCTAGGGGGAAGGTTCGACATGATCGTGGGCTTGATCGTGGCCAGCGAGATCGGGTTCTGGGTGCTGCTGGGCCTGGGCCTGTTCACGCGGTACGTGCTGCGGCTGCGCCGGCTCAGCGTGGCGCTCCTGATCGGCTCGCCGGTGCTCGACGTGGTCCTGCTGTTCGCGACGGTGATCGACCTGCGGCGCGGCGGCACCGCGGGCCCGTTCCACGGCCTCGCCGCGGTCTACCTCGGCTTCTCGGTGATGTTCGGACACTCCATGATCCGCTGGGCGGACCAGCGGTTCGCACACCGCTTCGCCGGCGGCCCGCCGCCGTGGAAGCCGCCGTCGGGCGGTTGGGCCCGGACCCGGCACGAGTGGCGCGAGTGGTTCAAGGCCGTCGCGGCGTGCGCGATCTCGGCCGCCCTGCTCGGCGCCGGCATCCTGATGGTCGGCGACGCCACGCGCTCGGCCGGCCTCCTCGCGTGGCTGACCCGGATGCCGCTGGTGGTCGGAATCTGGTTCGTCGTCGGCCCCGGTTGGGCGACACTCTTCCCGGGTCGGGCCAAAGAGGACGCCGTCCGCTGACGGAGCGGATTGCTGTAGTTTACAGCTAGTTACCCCGGCCCCGCGGACGGGATTTCTGCTGCTCAGCCCATTAGGGTGTGGAGGCCTATTGGGTCACCCGGTGGCGGCCGGGTGGCGAGACGGCGGAGAACAGGAGGCCGTGATGGCGCACGGGGAGGCCGATCCCGGCTGCGTCGAAGCGGACAACCCAGCGCACGCAGCGGACGCACGCGAGGCGGACGAGCCGCCGCGGGGCCGTCAGATCCGGCGCATCTGCGCGGACCCGACGGCCGAACGCACCCGCGACAACGACGCCGACGAACCGGCGGAGCATGTCGCGGGCCCGATCCAGTTCGGGCGGGCGCCGGCCTGCCGCAGCGAACGGCCGGGTTGGGCGGGGGCCCACCGCCACGGCGCGGTCCGCCCACGCCGCCGCGCCACGCGCCGGGAACGCCCACCAGACCGCTGGTGCTGACGCCACAACCACGGCGTCGCTCCGACGCCACCGCGCCACGCGCCGGGAGCGCTGGTGCTGACGCCGCAACCACCGGCGGCGCCGCTCCGACACCACCGCGCCGCGCCGCTCGCTCGCCATCGCCCACGAAGATCGCTGTGGCGATCTTCGGCGGTGCGGGCAGCTGACCGAACACTTGTCGCGAGCCGCTCGCGCACGCGGCGCTCGCAGCATCCGCTGCGGTAGCGGCGATCACCTGGGCGAGGTCGCCCGCCCTGGGGCTTGGCCGCGTGCCCTCAGCCTGCGGCGCGCTGCGTGTCGCGGCTCACTCTTCGCGTGCGTCGTCCGTTAGGGCCGGAGCGAGCGACGGCGCTGTCCGCGATGTAGATTTTGTCCGATATGGACGAGAAGCAGCGGCGGATCGTCGACGAGGCGATCGCTATCGCCGACGAGCGTGGGGTCGATGCCGTTTCGATGCGGGCGGTCGGGCAGCGGCTCGGGCTCAGTCCGATGGCGCTCTACCCCTACCTGCGCAGCAAGGATGCCCTGCTCGACGGCATGGTCGAACGGCTGCTCGGCGAGCTGATCACCATGGCCGCGGGTGCCGGCAGCTGGCAGGAGCGCCTCCGCGGCGTCGCCCGGGCGGTGCGGGCGCTGGCCAGGCGCCATCCGGGCGCGTACCCCCTGATCATGTCGCGGCCCGGTGCCACCGCGGAGACGCGCCGGCTCGACGACCTGATCTCCGAGATCCTCCGCGCCGCCGGCGTGCCGGTCGCCGAGGTCGCCCGGCTGGAGCGACTGCTCGCCACGATCCTGCTCGGGTTCGCGAACTCGGAGATCAACGGCCGCTTCGGTGCGGGGCCGGCCGCCGGTGACTGGGACAGCGAGTTCGACCGCGACCTCGACGACGAGATTCGCCTGATCGAGGAGATCATCGCCCGGTCGGGCGCCGCCTAACGGGTGCGGTGCCTGATGATCAGGGCGACCCCGGCCACCAGGAACGCGAGCACCAGCACCACGCCGCCGTTGAGGAGGACCAGTTGGCGCAGCTCGCCGAGCAGCGTGTCGAGGTCGCGGCCCGTCGGCAGCGCGTCGTCGGGGATGACCCGTTCGCCGCCGCCGATGCCGCCGCTGATCACGTCGGGCTTCTCCGGGATCGGTGCGCCGGCGATCCGTAGCGCCTCGGACATGGTCATCCGGCCGAGGAACCACGACGCCGTGGTCTTGACCCTCTTGTCGGGCTGCGCCGCCGGACGGAACGCCTTGGGGCCGCCCTGGGCCTGCGGGTAGAGGTCGTAGCTGTACCGCGGCTTGTTGTCGTACTGCACCACCACGGTGAACTTCTTGCCCAGCGTCTCCTTCTTCGGCACGCCGATCTGGCTCACCGTGCCCGACATGAAGACGACCTCGCGGAGCAGGTCATCGAAGAGCTGCGGCTTCTCCTTAGGAGTCACGGTGATGTCGGCCATGCCCTCGGCCTTGATGACCACCGCGCTGGGCTGGGGAGCCTTCGGCGCCTGACCGACCACAGTGGCCGGTCGGACCGCGGCGAGCGCGGGCGCGGCCGCACCGGTTGTCGCGAGAATGAAACCGGCGGCGACCACCAACAACAACCGCCTGCGGACCGATCGCCCCACCACCGTCCTCCTCGCCCCGTTCCGATGGCTGGCTCGTGCTTAATGCATAGACTCCGCGACCGCCCCGTTGGTTGCACCCAACCGTCGGGTTATTTGCAGGTTCTGCCATCTCGGTGACCCACTCGCGGGGGACGTCACCGTGATCATCCACAGGCCGGCATCGTAACCGGCCGCCACCACCCGATGGGGGCCGGTGTCAGAGCTTGGCGCGAGCGGCCCGGATCCGGGCGAGCGTGCGTTCGCGACCGAGCACCGCGATGGACTCGAAGAGCGGCAGGCCGACTGAACGGCCGGTGACCGCGACGCGTACGGGGGCCTGCGCCTTGCCCAACTTGAGCCCCCGCGCGGAGCCGACCTCTTCGAGCGTGTTCTTCAACGCCTCGGCCGACCAATCCGGCAGCGCCTCGTACGCCGCGGCCGCGGCGTCGAGCAGGTCGGCCGCACCGTCCTTCATGGCCTTGGCCCAGGCGGCCTCGTCGGTCGCCGGCTCGTCGAGGAACAGGAAGTCGACGTTGGGCACGATCTCGCTGAGCACCGCGACCCGCGTCTGCGCGAGCGGCGCGACCGCCGCGAACGCCTCGGCGTCGAACCGCTCCGGCGACCACGGCGGTGCCGGGATCGTCTCGGTGCCGGTCAGCCACGGCGCGCACGCCGCGATGAACCCGTCGACCGACAGCGCCCGGATGTATTCACCGTTGAACGCGCGGAGCTTCCGCTCGTCGAAGAACGCGGGGGAGGGGTTGACCTCCTCGAGCCGGAACTCCTCCTCGATCACCGACCACGGCACGATCTCGCGGTCGTTGCTCGGCGCCCAGCCCAGCAGCATGAGGTAGTTGCGCATCGCGTCGGCGAGGTAGCCCTCGTCGCGGTAGGCCTCCAGCGCCACCTTGTCGCGCCGCTTCGACAGCTTCTGCCGCTTCTCGTTGACGACCACGGGCACGTGCGCCCAGATCGGCGGCTTGACGCCGAGCGCGTCCCAGAGCAGCTGCTGCTTGGGCGTGTTGGGCAGGTGCTCCTCGGCGCGGATCACGTGGGTGATGCCCTGCGTGATGTCGTCGACGACGTTGGCCAGCAGGAACACCGGCGACCCGTCGGCCCGGGCGATGACGAAATCCTCGATCTTCGCGTTGTCGAACGTCGGCTCGCCGCGGATCAGGTCGACCACGCGGGTCTCGCCCTCGTCCGGGGTGCGGAACCGCAGCGCGCGGCCCTCGCCGGGGCCAAGGTTGCGGTCACGGCAGAAACCGTCATATCCGGCGTACGAGTTCCCGGTGCGCGCCTGCACCATCTCCCGGGTGCAGTCGCAGTAGTACGCCCGCCCGGCGCTGTAGAGGCGGCCGGCGGCGGCGCGCTGCTCGTCGGCGTTGGCCGACTGGAAGTAGGGACCCTCGTAGGTGCCGCGCGCGATGCCGATCCAGTCGAGCGCGGAGAGGATGCCCTCGGTCCACTCCGGGCGGTTGCGCGCGGCGTCCGTGTCTTCGACGCGCAGCACGAACACGCCGCCGTGCTGCTTGGCGTAGATCCAGTTCTGCAGCGCCGACCGGGCGCCGCCGACGTGGAACATGCCTGTCGGGGAGGGAGCGAACCGCACGCGTACCGTCACGCGGTCCAGCCTACGGGCGCCTCCCGGGTGATCTGCCACCAGGTTTCCCGCCACGCTTTGCTCTGCATCCATATCCGCATCACCCCGCAACGGGCTGATGCGGATATGGATGCAGAGCAGGGCGCGTCCGCGCCGCCAGGGGTGAGATGTCCGATTCTAGGGAACCGACCGGATCTTGCGCACCAGCACGCTGCCGAGCAGGGTCACGGCCGCGGTCGCCGCGTACAACGTCGGGTAGCCGCCGAGGTAGACCACGATCCAGGCCGCGGCGAACGGCCCGAGCGCCTGCGGCGCCGAGTTGGCGATGTTGATCACGCCGAGGTCCTTGCCCCGGGTGGTCGCCGCCGGGAGCACCTGGGTGATCAGCGCCGCGTCCACCGCCAGGTAGGCGCCGTAGCCCGCGCCGAGCAGCACCGCCGCGACCACCGCGGCCAGCCAGACCGGCCAGATCGCCAGCAGCAGCGCCGCCACGGCCATGATCACGCCGGACCAGACGACGAACACCTTGCGCTGCCCCGAGCGGTCGGAGAGCCGCCCGGCCACCACGGCCGTGGCCATCATCCCGGCGGTGTAGAGCAGGATCAGGATCAGCAGGCCGCCCTCGGGGTCGGCGTAACCCACCCCGTCCTCGAGGAAGTAGAGCAGGTAGAGGGTGCCGAGCGCGTTGCCGACCTGCACCAGGAACCGGGTGCCCCAGGCCCAGGCGAAGTCCGGGTGGCGGCGCGGGCTGATCCACATGCCGCGCACGAGCCCACCCAACGAGAACGGCGGCTTGTGCTCGCGGGGCAGCGGGTCGTCGCCGGTCAGGAACGCGAACGGCAGCCCGAGCACCAGCACCGCCACGGCCACGGCCAGGTATCCCGACACGTTGCCGGTGAAGACGGTGGTCACCAGCACCGCGCCGATCACCAGGCCGAGAGCCTGCGGGATGCCGGCCCAGCCGGAGACGCCGCCGCGCTGGTCGACCGGCACCCGGTCGGGCAGCGCCGCGGTCAGCGCGGCCAGCATCGCGTTGAAGCACGCCTGCGCGGCGACCCAGGCCAGCGTGACGCCGAGGATCGTCTGCTGCTGGGCGAGCAGCACCAGGGACAGCGCGCCGAGCACCGCGCCGCCGACGGTCCAGACGTGGCGCCGCCCGTACGCCAGCGTCGTGCGGTCCGAGAACGCCCCGGCGAGCGGGTTCGCGACGATCGCGGCGAGCGCGCCGAAGCCCATCGCCCAGGCGAGCGAGGTCTCCTTGTGGTCCGGCGCGATCGCGGCGACCTGGTTGGGCAGCAGGATCTGGATCGGCGTGAAGAACGCCATCCAGACGCCGAGGTTGGCGGAGAAGAGCAGCGCTATCCAGCCCCGGCGGACCCGCACCGTCGGCTCGGCCAGCGCCGCCGGTAGGGCGGACGCCTCCGGGTCAAGCGTGGTCACGGATGCGCTCCCGCAGCCACGCGAAGGAGCTTTTCGGCGTACGCGCCTGCGTGTCGAAGTCGACGTGGACCAGCCCGAACCGCTTCGTGAACCCCTCGGCCCACTCCCAGTTGTCGAGCAGGGACCAGACGAAGTAGCCGCGCACGTCCACGCCGTCCGCCCTGGCGTCGCCGACGGCGGCCAGGTGGGCGTCGAGGTAGGCGATCCGCTGCGGGTCGTCGCAGGTGCCGTCGGGGGCCACGACGTCGTCGTACGCGCAGCCGCTCTCGGTGATGTAGATGGGCGGCAGTGCCTGGCCGTAACGGTCGTGCAGGCTGACGAGCAGTTCGCGCAGCCCGTCCGGGGCGACCGGCCAGCCGAACGCGGTGGTCGGGTAGTCGTCCAGCGGGACCATCTCGAACGGCAGCGGGCTGCCCTCTTCGGGTGCGCGTACACCCGTCGGGTTGTAGTAGTTGACACCGAGCGCGTCCAGCGGCGCCGCGATCACGTCGAGGTCGCCCTCCCGGACCACGGACAGGTCGGCGGCGCCCTCCGGATAGCCGAGGCCCAGCAGCGGGTCGGTGAAGACCCGGTTGTGCAGGGCGTCGTACGCGGCCGCGGCGGCCAGGTCCTGCGGCGCCGGGCCGGCGGGCCGGGCGGGGGAGTAGTTGTTGGCGATCGTCACCGGGCTGCTGGAGTGGTCCCGGAGTGCCGCGACCGCCAGCCCGTGCCCGAGAAGCTGGTGGTGGGCGACCGGGAAGGCGTCGAACAGCAGCTGCTCGCCGGGCGCGTGCGTGCCGAGGGCGTAGCCGAGGGACATGTGCACGAACGGCTCGTTCAGCGTGATCCACATCTTGACGCGGTCGCCGAGCCGCGCGGCCACGAGGGCGGCGTACTCGCCGAACCGGTGCGCGGTCTCGCGGTCGAGCCAGCCGCCCCTGTCCTGGAGGGCCTGCGGCAGATCCCAGTGGAAGAGCGTGGCGACGGGCGCGATGCCGGCGTCACCGAGCGCGTCGCAGAGGCGCTCGTAGTGGTCGAGGCCGGCGCTGTTGGCGGGGCCGGTGCCGGCGGGCTGGATCCGGGGCCAGGCGATCGAGAAGCGGTACGCACCGACGCCGAGCTCGCCCATCAGCGCGATGTCCTCGGCCCAACGGTGGTAGGAGTCGGTCGCGACCGCGCCGGAGGTCCCGTCGACGATACGCCCGGGCTGACCGGCGAAAGTGTCCCAGATGGACGCCCCGCGCCCGTCCTCGGCGACCGCGCCCTCGATCTGGTAGGCGGACGTGGACACTCCCCAGAGAAACCCGCCTGGTAACTCCGGCAAGCCAGCCTCCTCGTGTCATTACCGGCCGGTAAGCCGAGACTGGCTCGGACTGTAATCCCGTCTTGGTCTTGAGTCGAGAGGCCGCTCAACGTCGTGCGTACCGTCGCCGGGATTTGTCCGGACCGTGACGCGGCGCTCGTAGGCTCGGGTCCACGCAGTCGAGATCGACGGGGGTCGGTATGCGGAACAGGCGGGTCGCGTGGTGGGTGGGTTCGGTGCTGGGGCTGCTGGCGCTCGGTTGCGCCGGCCCGGGAGCCGGCGCACCGGATCCCGTCACGATCGCGTCGCCGCAGCCGTCCGTGTCCGGTCTCGGTGACGTGCCGCCGCACCACGCTGACAACAACGCCTGGAAGCAGCGGCACGAGCTGTCCGCGGCGGAGCAGCGCGCGGGGGAGGACCTGGCCGCGCGCATCCGGCCGAAGCTGGCGGCGCTGCGGGCGGCGGGCGACTTCGCGCCGTCGTCGACCGAGCGGGTGCTCGTGAGCCTGGGCATCGAGCCGGCCGACCTCGAGGTCACGCCGATGCGCCCGCCGGTGGGAACGGACACCAGCCCCACCGGCGTCGTGTACGCGGTCCGCTTCGGCACCGTGGGTTGCGTCATCGGCGACGTGCGACCGTCCCGGCTGCTCGTGCAGGTGACGGCGGCGGCCGCGGAGTTCGGTTGTCTGGAGCCGTTCACGCACTGAGCCCGGCGACGGCCTTTCGTGCGGCCGCCGGCAGGGTCCCGAACGTGTCGGCGAGCTCCTCGCGCGTGAGCGGGTCGGCGCCGAGCACGTCCGGCAGGTCGGCCAGGATGTCGACCATCCGGTCGGCGGACACACGGTGGTACTTGAGCCAGGAGTTGGTGGTCTCCCGCTTGCGCGTGGACATGGCCGCGATACCCAGAACGGGAAGCCGTCGGCGGGCACGCGGCGACCTGGGTATGCACGCCGGCAACGCGCCGCGCCACGGCCACGGGATCAGCGCCCGTGCGCTTGCCGGAGCGCCGAAGGTTGAGTGCGCCGCGGGGCTGGTAGGTGAGGTGATGTAGACCTTGGCTATGGAAACCGAGGGTGGGCGCAAGGGCCCGGACCGGCGCGGGGCGGCGGTGTTCGCCGGTGCGATGGGTGCGCTCGGCGGCGCTTCGCTGACCGCTGGTTGGGGCGCCGCCGCGATCGTCGTCGGTGCGGTGGCCGGCGCCGTGGTGCTCGCGGCCACCGACGTCGTCGCCCGGAGCCTGCAGAAGCCCGGCGAGATTCCGGCGCTCTGGTCACGCATCGTCGCGAGCGCCGCGCTCGTCGCCCCGCTCGGCTGGCTGGTGGGACGGCTGACCGGGCTCGGCCCGATCGTCGTCGGTGTGCTCGTCGGGGCGCTCGTCGGGCTGCTCGGCATCCGGCCGCACAAGGTCGTGCTCGGTCCGCTGCTCGGCGCCGGCGTCGGGTGGGCGCTGGGTGCGATCTGGGGCGACGTGCCGGCCGCGGTCGTCGCCGCCGTGACGGTGGTCGTCTTCCGTACCGCGTCGGCCCTGATCTTCCGCGACGCCCAGGTGAGCCTGCTCGCCGAGGACGTCGATCCGGCGGACCTGCCGTTCGTCGTGCCGCTCGAGGCCCGCACCCGCTACGTCGGCACCGGCTACGTGCGCGAGTTGGCAGCGGTCGTCGGCGGCGACTACCACCCCGCCACCCCCGACATCGGCATCGTCGCCAGCCTCGACGACCTGGCCGGCCCGGCGTTCGTTCCGGGCGGGGTGGACCCGCGGGTGCGGGAGTTCTACGAGCACACGACCCGCTTCACCCTCGACATCGTGCCGGAGTGGCGGCTGTGGGTGCGTCCCGGCTACCTGCTCTACCGCACGCTGGTGGCGCGGCCGCTCGGCCAGGCCAACGTGCCGATGAACCAGCGCGAGACCCAACGCGGCATCCTCAGTCGGATCGACACGATCACGAGTCCGGAGGACGCGACGGTCAGTGTCCGGGGTTGGATCCGGTCGTTCGCCGACACCGACGAGCCGATCTACGTCGGCATCTACACCACCTATCGACACGGAGATAGCGGGTACGTGAGCGTCGGCTTCCCGTTGCCCCAGGCGAGTTTCACGGCGACGCTGGAACCTCGTCCGCGTCTCGACGGCGGGTTGACGTTGAGCAGCCGCGGGCAGGGCGACCAGCCCGGCCACTACCTGACCTACGTCGACGCGGCGACCCGACGACTGACGGCATTGAGCGTGCACGGTTTCGCGGAGCGGCTCGACGTGTTCGTCGACGCGGACGGCGACCTGGTCGCGGAGCACGCCTTCAGCGTCTTCGGCCTACCGTTCCTGGTCCTCCACTACCGCATGCACCGCAAGCCCGGCTGACCGCGGCTTCGGAACATGGTGAACCACGGGCGGTGAGGTCCGGCGCCGCTCGGCTTGCTGTCGAATGGCAAGCTCGTGTCCCGTGATCGATGATCTAGCGAAGGACTCTCCGCACGGCCTGTCCGAGCACGACGTCCCGCGTCCGCCGGAGGCGACGGAGGCCCGCGAGGCGCACTGGGCGAAGCTCGCGGTGGCTGCGCACGAAGTGGCGCGTCACGCCGACCTGGCTGATGCATCGCACCGTGGGGACCGCGCTGTCAGAAATCTGGATCTCGGGGAGGCCCGCCCGTGAGGGCGGTCATCGTCGCGGCGGCGGTCGCGTTCATCATCTCTCTTCTCGGCACGCCGGTGGCGATTCGCGTCTTCACCGCGCTCAAGGCCGGCCAGCCGATCCGATCCATCGGGCCGGCCGCCCATCTGACCAAGAAGGGCACTCCCACGATGGGCGGCGTCGCGTTCATCGTGGCGACAGTCGTGGCCTATGTCGCGGGGCACCTCGCCCTGACCACCCTGCCCGACCGGCAGATCGCGCAGGAGGGGCCGACCATGACGGCCCTCGTCCTGCTCGGGCTGCTCGTCTTCTGCGGCGTGGTCGGGTTCTTCGACGACTTTCTCAAGGTACGCCGGCGCAACTCCGACGGGCTGTCCGCCAAAGGCAAGCTGCTCGGCCAGGCGATCGTCGGCGGCGGGTTCGGCATCGCCGCGCTCTACGTGGCCAGCACCAACGGCCAGACCGTGGCCAGCGAGCACATCTCGCTCTTCCGCGACATCAGCTGGCTGGACGTCGGCAAGGTCGGCTCGGTGCTCGTGTTCGTCTTCGTGATCACCGCGATGTCCAACGGAGTGAACCTCACCGACGGCCTCGACGGCCTGGCCACGGGCGCGTCGGTCCTGGTGCTCGGTGCGTACGCGCTGATCGGCTTCTGGCAGTACCGGCATTGGTGCGCCGACGACGCGTACGCCCGCCTGAACGAGTACTGCTACCAGGTCCGGGATCCCCTGGAGATCGCCATGATCGCCGCGGCAGCGGCCGCCGCCTGCCTGGGCTTCCTGTGGTGGAACACGTCCCCGGCCCGGATCTTCATGGGTGACGTGGGCTCGCTCGCGCTCGGCGGCCTGATCGGCGGGCTCGCGGTCGCCACCCGCACCACGCTGCTTTCGATCATGATCGGCGGGCTCTTCGTCATCGTCACGACGACCTGGGTGATCCAGATCGTCTCGTTCCGAACCACCGGCAGGCGTGTCTTCCGGATGGTGCCGTTGCACCACCACTTCGAGCTGGGCGGCTGGAGCGAGGTCAATATCGTGGTCAGGTTCTGGATCGTGGCCGGCGTCTGCGTGGCGGTCGGCCTGGGCCTGTTCTACTCGGATTTCCTGGCAGCCGGTGGATAAGCCAGGCGACACACCTGAGTCGCGTGGGCCATCAAACTGTGTGGCACTACCACGTGCACGTGTTCCCGCGGTACAGGGACGACAGTCTGTACTCCAGCGCTCCAGAGGATGGCTACGTCGCCGTCGAGCGGCGACAGGAGTACGCCGAACTGTTCCGGGCGGGCGCGAGAGCCCGGTCTTTGAAGCAGCCACGACGCCGGCCTGCGTCTCGCCCAGGGACACGACGGGCAGTTCGAGGGGTACGCCGCCCGCCTCCCAGACCCCGTTGGCCA
>NZ_JBFAIU010000160.1:10380-16902 GCF_040654855.1 Asanoa sp. NPDC050611 | reverse complement strand
GTCGACGGCTGGGGTGAGACCTACGCCCGCGCGGGCGTCGCCGCGGTCATCGAAGAGGTCGGCGCGCTGCTGATCGGCCGCGACGCCGCCGACGCCCGCCCGCTGCTCGACTCGCTGCGCGTCGCGACCGGTGACGGCCTCGCGATCAGCGCCCTCGCCATCGCCCTCGACGACCTGCGGGCGCGCCGCCTCGGCGTCCCGATCTCCATGTTGTACGGCGGCCGCCGGCGCGACAGCGTCCGCGGCTACGCGTCCAGCGGCGGCTACGTCGACGGCGTCGACCCCGAGCAGAGCTGGCCCGACGAGGTCGCCACCGCCGTCGCCGACGGCTTCACCGCTTGCAAGATCCGGATCGGCCGGTTCGCTCCCACCCGCGAGCTGCCGGTCCTCGCGAAGGTCCGCGACCAGGTCGGCCCCGACGTGGAGCTGATGGTCGACGCCAACGGCGCCTACACGGTGCCGCGCGCCCGCGAGGTCGCCCGGGGCCTGTCCGAGCTGCGCTTCCGCTGGCTGGAGGAGCCGCTGATCCGGTTCCGCGGCGGCCTGGCCTACCCCGGCTACGAGCACCTCGGCGGCCTCGGCATCGCGATCGCGGCGTACGAGGGCCTGGAGACCCGGGGCGCCTTCGACTCCTACCTGAACCACACGCCGGTCGACATCGTCCAGCCGGACGTGGCGATCTGCGGCGGCATCGGCGAGCTGCTGTTCGTCGCCGAGCTGGCCGCCCTGCGCGGCCGGCAGTGCGTCCCACACGCCTGGGGCGGGGCGGTGCTGCTGGCCGCCACCCTCCAGGCGATCAGCCTCCTGCCCGAACCCTCCGAACTGGACGGACCGGAGTCACCCGTGCTCGAGGTGGACCGGTTCGAGAACCCGATGCGCACCCGGCTCGCACACGAGCCGCTCACCCTCACCGCCGGGCGGATGCCCATCCCGGACGGTCCCGGCCTCGGCATCACCGTCGACGAGGACTTCGTCCGGCACGCCACCAGCTGACCCACCACGCACGTACTGATCGCGATCGGAGACCCCCTCATGACGAATGTGATCAATCGACGGACGATGCTGAAGGCGGGTGCCGGCGCGGCGCTCGGCGTCGGGCTGTTCGGGCTCGCCGCCTGCGGCGACGACGGCTCCCCGGCACCGGCGGCCGGCGGCGGCGCGGGCGCGCCCAAGAAGGGCGGCACGCTGCGCTGGGCGGTGGCCGCGGGCAACGCGACCCAGGTCGCGGACCCGGCCAAGGCGGGCGGCACGATGCCGCTGCTGATCGCCACCAACTGCTACGACACCCTGGTCCGCGCCGACGAGAACTACCAGCTGACCCCGGCCCTGGCCACCGAGTGGTCGTCCACACCGGACGCCCTGACGTGGACGTTCAAGCTGCGGCCCGGCGTCAAGTTCCACGACGGCAGCCCGCTGACCGCGCAGGACGTCGTCTACTCGTTCAAGCGGATCCTCGACCCGGCCCTGGCGGCGGTCGGCCTCGCCCAGATCGGGCCCTACCTGCAGGCGTCCGGGATCGCCGCGGCCGACCAGAGCACCGTGAAGCTGACGCTGACCAAGCCCAACGCGTTCATACCCGTGATGGTGTCCCACGCCGGCTTCAGCATCGTCAAGGACGGCACCACCGACTTCAGCAAGGGCAACGGCACCGGGCCGTTCACGCTGACCGGCTTCGACGCGGCCGCCCGCACCTCGCTGGCCCGGTTCGACGGCTACTGGCAGGACGGCAAGCCCTACCTCGACGCGATCCAGATCGTCGTCATCGCCGAGGACGCCACCCGCCTGCAGGCCGTCACCTCCGGCAGCCAGGACGTCGTCGACAACATCACCGGCGCCAACACGTTGCTGCTCAAGGGCAGCGTCGAGCCCTACATGCTGAAGAACGGCGGCTGGGTCGGGCTGACCATGTTCGGCGACACCGCGCCGTTCGACAACCACAAGATCATCGAGGCGATGCAGTACGCCGCCGACCGCAAGAAGATCATGTCGGTGGTGGCTCCCGGCATCGACATCATCTCGCCCGACATCCCGATCCCGCCGGAGGACCCGTTCTTCCCGTCCGGCCTGCAGCCGCGCCCCTACGACCCGGACCGGGCCAAGGCGCTGCTCAAGGAGGCGGGCGTTCCCGGCACGTTCACCTTCGACGTGTACGCGTACGAGGGTGACAAGCTCGACACCGCGGTCAGCTTCAAGAGCACCGCCGAGGCGGCCGGCATCAACGCCAACGTGATCACCTGGCCGCACGCCACCTTCTTCACCGACATCTTCAAGAAGAAGCCGGCGATCGGCATCAGCGTGGCCCGCCTGCACATCTCGCAGGCCCTGCCCCGGCTCTACAGCAAGGGCGGTGACCTCAACATCACGCACTTCAGCAACCCGCAGTTCGACCAGCTGGTGGCGCAGGCGACGGCGACGGCCGACGAGGCCAAGCAGAAGCAGCTCTTCAGCGACGCGCTGACGATCGTCAACGACGGCGCGGCCAACGTGATCCCCGGCTGGGAGGGCCAGGTGTACGGGAAGAACAAGCGTGTCCAGGGGCTAGACGCGTCCAACGGCGCGCACATGTACCTGGCCGGCGCGCACCTCAGCTAGCCCATGACCCAGACCGCACAGCAGGCCGGGCGTCCTCGCACGACGAGGGCGCCCCGCCGCCTGCCCTACCTCGTCCGGCAGCTCATCACGCTGCTGGTGACCCTGTTCGCCATCACCATCGTGATCTTCGGGCTGACCGCGATCGCCGGCGACCCCGCGCGGGACATCCTCGGCCAGTACGCAACCGACGAGCAGGTGGCCGCGTTCCAGCAGATGCACCACCTCGACCAGCCGGTCGTGGTGCGCTACTTCGAGTGGCTCGGCGGGGTGCTGACCGGCGACCTCGGCACCTCGTACCAGTCGAACGGTCCGGTCTGGGACGTCATCTCGCCTCGCCTCGGCCCGTCGATCGTGCTCGTGCTGCTCTCCTGGGTGCTGACCGTCGTCGTCTCGGTGCCGATCGGGCTGTGGTCCGGCGTGCGGCTGCGCGGGAGGCGCGACGCCTCGTTGACGTTCGTGACGCTGATCGTCGCCGCGTTCCCGGAGTTCGTGCTCGGCCTGATGCTCGCGATCCTGCTCGGCGTCTGGCTCGCCTGGCTGCCGGTCGACTCGACCGCCGTCAGCTACGGCGGCCTGTTCGACAGCCCCTCCGCGTACGTGCTGCCGGCCATCACGATCGCGCTCGGCACGATCCCGTACATCATCCGGCTCATGCGGGCGAACGCCCGCGAGGTGGCGTCGGAGACCTATGTGCGGGCGGCGGTGCTGCGCGGCGTCACCGAGCCGTCGCTCTCGCTGCGGCACATCCTGCCCAACGCGGCCCCGCCGGTGGTCACCGCGCTGGGCCTCCAGTTCGCCGGTCTGATCGGAGGCGTGGTGGTCGCGGAAACGCTGTTCGGCTTCCCCGGGATGGGGCAGCTGCTCGCCCAGTCGGCCGCGTCCCGGGACGCACCCGTGGTCGAGGCGCTGGCGCTGATGATCGGCGCCCTGTTCGTCGTCGCCAACCTGGCCGCCGACGCGATCGTCGTGTACGTGACGCCGAAACTCCGGGACACCGTGCGATGAGCGCCGATGTCCTCAACACCGTTACGGCGGCCGACGTGTCGTTGCCGAAGCAGCGCAGCCTGCGCGGGTTCCTGGCGATCCCGCAGGGCGGCTTCGGCGTCGGCCTGCTCCTGCTGCTCCTCGCGCTGGTGGTGGTCGGGCCGTTCATCGCGCCCGACTCGCCCAACGAGATCAGCGACCAGCCGATCCTCGGCCCGTCGGCGCAGCACTGGTTGGGCACAGACTCCTACGGCCGCGACATCCTCAGCCGCGTGCTGCACGGTGGCGCGTCGGTGATCCTGCTGCCGCTGCTCGCGGTCTCCGCCGCGATGGTGGTGGCCACGCTGGTCGGCCTGGTCTCCGGCTACCTCGGCGGCAAGGTCGACTCGGTGGTCACCTGGGTCATCAACATCGCGCTGGCGATCCCGTCGTACCTCGCCGTGCTGGTCGTCGTCGCGGCGTTCGGCGGTGGCGGGGCGGTGGTGGTCACCGCGGTCGCGGTGGTCTACGCGCCCTACATCACCCGGGTCATCCGGTCGGCGACGCAGGCGATCGCGCCCCGCGAGTTCGTGCTGGCCGCCCGCGCCCGCGGCGAGTCGCTCGGCTGGATCCTGTTCCGCGAGATCACGCCGAACATCGGGCCGACGCTGCTCGTCGAGATCGCGCTGCGGTTCACGTACGCCATCATGTTCATCGCCTCGCTGAGCTTCCTCGGCCTCGGCGTCCAGCCACCCAGCGCCAACTGGGGTGTGATGGTCGCGCAGAACCGGGCGCTGCTGCTGGTGTCCCCGGTCGGCGTGCTCGTGCCCGCGCTGCTGATCGGCGTGCTGGCCATCGCCGTCAACCTCATCGCCGACGCGCTGACCCAGTTCTTCGGCGACCGCATCCACGAACGGCTGATGGTATGACGACGACGCAGACCGCGCGCCGCGACGGCGACCTGGCGGCGGAGGGCCTCTCGGTCGGCTACCGGGCCCGCTCCGGGCTGACCCAGGTGCTGGCCGACGTCTCCGTGCAGCTCCACTCCGGACGGATCCTCGGGCTGGCCGGCGAGTCCGGGTCCGGCAAGAGCACGCTGGCGCTGTCGTTGCTGGGCTACCGGGTCTCCGGGCAGGAGGTGCTCGCCGGGCGGGTCGCGTTCGACGGGCGCGACCTCGACCGGGCGTCCATCAAGGAACTGCGCAAGGTGTGGGGCGCGCGGCTCGCGTACCTGCCGCAGGACACGGCGACCTCGCTCAACCCGGCGCTGACCATCCGCCGCCACTTCGTCGAAGGGCTGCGCCGGCACCGCGGTCTCGACACCGCCGCGGCCGTCGCCCGCAGCGCCGAATGGCTGGCCCGGGTGGAGATCCCGGAGCCGGAGACCGCGCTGCACAAGTACCCGCACCAGTTCAGCGGCGGCCAGCAGCAGCGGATCGCGCTGGCGCTGGCACTCTCGGTCGAGCCCGAGGTGCTGATCCTCGACGAGCCGACGACCGGGCTCGACGTCGTGACCCAGGCGCACGTCAACCGGCTCATCGTGACGCTGGCCCGGGACGCGGGCATCGCCGCGCTGTACGTGAGCCACAACCTGGCGCTGCTGGCCACGGTCTGCGACGAGCTGGCCATCATGTACGCCGGGCAGATCGTCGAGCAGGGCGTGGCGTCCCAGGTGTACGCGGCGCCGCGGCACCCGTACACGGCGGCGCTGATCGGTGCCGTGCCGACGATCGCGTCGGACCGGCCGCTGCACGGGATCCCCGGCATTCCACGCCCGTCGGTGCCGGTGCACACGTGCGGTTTCGCCGAACGGTGCCGGTTCCGGACCGACGCCTGCGCCACCGACATCCCGCTGGTCACGTTGGCCGGGGACCGGGCGGCCCGGTGCATCCGGCTGGACGAGCTGCCGGCGTTCGACCCCGCCGCCGAGCACGTGCCGGTCGCGGTGGTGGACCGGGCCGTGCCGGGCAAGGCCGTCGACGCGATCCTGACCGTCGACAACGTCGGCGTGGTGTTCGCCCGGCCCGGCTCCGGCGAGCCGTTCGTGGCCGTCGACGACGTCTCGGTGCGCGTGCCGGCCGGCCGCGCGCTGGGGATCGCGGGGGAGAGCGGCAGCGGCAAGTCGACGCTGCTGCGCGCGATCGCGGGTCTGGTGCGCCCGTCGTCCGGCACGATCGGCTACCGCGGGGCGGAGCTGGCCGGCACGGCCGGCGAGCGGCCGGTCGCGCTGCGCCGGGCCATCCAGATCGTCTTCCAGAACCCGGACGCGACGCTCAACCCGCGGCACACCGTCTACCAGTCGCTGGAGCGGCCGCTCAAGCTGTTCCGCCCGGACATCGCCAAGCGCGACCGCCGGTCGGCCGTCGCGGAGATGATGCGGCAGGTGCGGCTCGCGCCCGACCTGCTCGACCGCTATCCGCGCAACCTGTCCGGCGGGCAGCGGCAGCGGGTCGCGATCGGCCGGGCCCTGCTCGCCGAGCCCGAGGTGCTGCTCTGCGACGAGGTCACGTCCGCGTTGGACGTGTCGGTGCAGGCGTCGATCCTGGAGCTGCTGGTCGGCCTGCAGGCGGAGCGGGAGCTGACGGTGGTGTTCGTGACGCACGATCTGGGTGTGCTGCGGGCGGTGGCCGACGAGGCGATCATCCTGCAGAACGGCGCGATCCGGGAGGAGGGGCGCACGACCCGGCTGCTGCGGGAGCCGAGCCATCCGTACACGAAGGAGCTCATCGCGGCCGTGCCCGACCCGGAGCGGGCGGCGGAGTTCCTGAGTGGAGGGTCCTGACCGTGCATCCCGCCGCGCGGGCCGAGTTCGCGCCCCTCGACCGCACCTATCTCAACACCGCGGGCTACGGCCTGCCCACGAGCCGCACCGTGGCCGCCGTGGCGGACGCACTCGTCGCCTGGCAGGACGGCTCGGCCGACTGGGTACGCGACTGGGACGTACCCGCCGAGCGCGCCCGAGCCGAC
>NZ_JBFAIU010000160.1:0-10370 GCF_040654855.1 Asanoa sp. NPDC050611 | reverse complement strand
GTCGGTCTCCGTCCTCGGCGCCGTCGTCATCGGCCTGCTGGTCTTCCGGAGCACCCGGCGCGCGGCCTGGTGCGCGGCGTGCTGCTCGGCGCACCGGCTGACGAGATCGCGCTGCTGCCGGCCGTGTCCGTCGGGGCGGGCGTCGTGCTCGGCTCGCTCGCGGCCGGCGACGAGATCCTCGTGCCGGAGGGCGAGTTCGCCTCGGTGCTGCTGCCGGCGCTGGTGGTGGCCCAGGCCCGGGGTGTGCGGGTGCGGCAGGTGCCGTTCGACGCGCTCGCCGACGAGGTCCGGCCGTCCACCACGCTCGTGGTGACCAGCCACGTGCGCTCCAACGACGGCCGGGTGCAGGACCTCGCGGCGGTCGCGGCCGCGGCCCGGGCGGTGGGCGCGGCCGTGCTGGTCGACGCCACCCACGCGGCCGGCGTGCTGCCGATCGACGCGGCGGCGCTGGGCCTCGACTACGTGCTCGTGGCGGCCTACAAGCACCTGCTGTGTCCGCGTGGGGTCGCGCTGATGCGGGTAGCCCGGGAGCGCTGGGACCAGGTGCCGGCGGCGGTCGCGTCGTGGCGCTCGGCGGGCGACGCGTACGCCCACTACTACGGGCCCACGCTCGCCGACCTCGCCCCGACGGCGGCCCGGTACGACGTCTCGCTCGCCTGGCACGCCTGGGTCGGCGCGGTGCCCGCCCTGGAGTTCCTGGTCGGCGTGCCGGCCGCTGAGCGGCGCGACTGGTGCGTCGGGCTCGCCGACGAGGCCGCCAAGCTGCTCGGCCTGCCGCCCACCGGCTCGTCGGTGCTCGCGGTCCCGGTCACCGGCGGCGCCGCGGCTGCCCTACGCGCGGCCGACATCGTGACCTCGGTGCCGCCCACCGGCGCCGCCGCCCTGATCCGCTTGTCCTTCCATCTCTACAACGACCTGTCCCAGGCCCGGCTCGTCGCGGACGTGCTGGCGCCGCACCTGGAAAGAGGGAGCACCCGATGAGCACGGTCGTGCAGCTCGAGTACGTCGGCGACCTCGCACCGTACGACGAGGAGGAGGCCGGGCTGGCCGAGGCCGGCGCCTCCCTCACCGTCGTCCGCGCGGCGGACGGCGACGCCCTGGTCGCGGCGGCGGGCGACGCCGATGTGATCTGGGTCGAGTGGACCCCGCACCTCACCCGTGACGTGCTGGAGCGGCTGCCCCAGCTCGGCCTCGCGATCCGTTGGGGCGTCGGCTACGAGCAGATCGACGTCACCGCGGCGACCGAGCTGGGCATCGCGGTGGCCAACGCGCCCGCGTACTGCACCGAGGACGTCGCCGAGCACGCGATGGCGCTGCTGCTCGCCGTCTCGCGCCAGGTGGTCTACCGCGACCGGCAGGGCCAGCAGGGCCTGTGGCGGCACGGTCCCGCGCGGCAGAGGCGGCTCGCCGGCAGCACCGTCGGCGTCGTCGGGCTCGGCCGGATCGGCAGCCACGTCGCCAAGGTCGCGGCCGCGTTCGGTGCGACCGTGCTGGGCTACGACCCGGTCGTCCGGAACCCTTCGGTGCGGCAGGTCGGGTTCGAGGAGCTGCTGGCGTCGTCCGACTTCGTCAGCGTCCACGTGCCGCTCACCCCGGAGACCCACCACCTGTTCGACGCGGACTCCCTCGCGCTGATGCGGCCGGATGCCGCCCTGGTCAACACCAGCCGCGGCGGGGTGGTCAGCCAGGCGGCGCTGGTCGCGGCGCTCGACGCCGGCCGGCTCGGCGCAGCCGCGCTGGACGTCTTCGAGCAGGAGCCGCTGCCGGCCGACAACCCGCTGCGCGGCCGCGACAACGTGATCCTCACCCCGCACGAGGGCGCCAACTCGCCGCAGTCGGGACGCGACCTGCGCCGCGCGGTCTACGGCGCCACCGTCGAGTGGCTGCGCACGGGTTGGACCGACGCGATCGTCAACCCGCAGGTCCGGCCGCACGCCCGGGTGGCGCGCTGATGGCGCGGCGGGTGCTCGCCCAGGGCGGCGAGATCATCCTGCGCGAGGTGCCCGACCCTGTCGCGGGGCCCGGCGACGTGCTGGTCCGGCCCCGTTACTCGGTGATCAGCCCGGGCACCGAGCGGTCGATCGTGCGGGCCACCCGGACCAGCGTCGCGGAGGCGCACGAGTATCCGAACGCCGCCTATACCTGGCGGACGGTGCGCTCCGGCGCGGTGCGTGGGCAGACCCGGATGCCGCAGATGCCGCCGGACGACGCCGCCTCGCTCGGCTACAGCCTGGCCGGCACGGTCGTCGCCGTGGGGGAGGACGTGCTCGACCTGCGGCCGGGTGACCTCGTCGCGTGCAGCGGCAGCCAGTGCGCGTACCACTGCGATCTGGTCGCCGTGCCGCGCAACCTGACCGTCCCGGTGCCGGCCGGGGTGGACCTGGCGGCCGCCGCGCACGTGACGCTCGGCGCCGTCTCGATCGAGGCGCTGCGGCGCACCGAGGCGCGGTTCGGCGAAACCGTCGCGGTCTTCGGCAGCGGCATGCTCGGCCTGCTGATCGCGCAGCTGGCGGCCTCGGCGGGCATCTACCTGGTCGCGCTCGACACAAACAGGCAACGGCTCGCGCTGGCGACCCAGCTCGGTGCGGTCGCGACGCTCACCGGCACGACCGCTGACGGGCTGTCCCGGGTACGCGACCTGACCGGCGGCTTCGGCGTCGACGCCGTGATCGTGGCCGCCGCCGACCCGGGCAGCACGCTCGTGAACTTCGCGTTCGACCTGCTGCGGCCCGGCGGGCGGGTGGTGGCGCTCGGCGACTTCGGAATGGACCTCGACCGGGCGCGGTTCTTCGGCGCGCAGGCGACGTTCGTGCCGTCGATCGCGTACGGGCCGGGCCGCTACGACCCGGTCTACGAGGAGAACAACGTCGACCTGCCGATCAGCGTCGTGCGCTGGACCGAGAACCGGAACATGGGCCACTTCGTCCGCCTCCTCGCCGAGGGGCGCGTCGACCTCGACGTGATGAAGGCGGTCCGGGTGCCGTTCGCCGACGCGCCCACGGCCTACCGTGCGCTGTTCGCCGAGGACTCGCCGCTGACCGCGGTGCTCGACTTCGGTGACTGACCTGCGCTGGCTCGCCGACCCGCGGCTGTCGCCGGACGGCACGCGGGTCGCGTACGTCTCGCGCTCCCTCGACCACGACGCGGACGAGGTGGTGTCCCGGGTCGGCGTCGTGCCGACCGCCGGCGGGCCGACGGTCTGGCTGGGTGCGGGCGCCGCGCCGCGCTGGTCGCCGGACGGGCGCCTGCTGGCGGTGTCGCGGGGCGAGACGCTCTGGCTGGTCGACGTGACCACCGGCGGTGAGCGGCAGATCGCCCGCCAGGGCGGGGGAGGCGTCACCGAGGCGGCGTGGTCGCCGGACGGTCGCCGGCTGGCGGTCGCGCGTGCGGCGGCGGTGCAATCAGCTGATGGTATGCGGATAGACGGGTTGCCCGGGCTCTACCGCCGTCACCGGCGGGTCCAGGTCGTCGATCTCGACGGCCGCCCGCGATGGACGGTGCCCGGCGACGCTCATGGTCCACAGTGGTCCTCCGGCGGCCGCCTCGCGTTCCTCACCGACCGGTTCGGCGGCTGGGGCGACCTGTGCGTGGCGACCGGGCCCGACGACATCGTCCGGGTCACCGACGGTGCCGGCCCGGTGCGCGGCTTCGCGTGGAGCCCCGACGGGTCCCGGTTGGCCTACCTCGGGCACAAGCACGGCGACGCCGGCGACGTGAACCTGCGGCTGTTCCTGACCGACCCGGCCGCGGAGCTGACGGCGGACTGGCTCCACGGTCTCGGCAACCCGGTCCGCGGCGACGATCCGCGCGGCACCGGCGACGCGCCCGTGGTCTGGTCGGCCGCCAGCGGCCGGATCTACACCGAGGTCGCCGTCGGCGGGCGCGGGCCGTTGGCCTGGTTCGCCCCCTCGTCCGGCCGCAGCGGCCGGGTGTTCGACGGTGCGCACACGTGCCTGTCACCATCGGTCGGGGGCGGGCGGCTCGCGTTCGTCCGCAGCGACGCGCTCAACCCCGGCGACGTGCACGTGGCCGACGAACCGATGGGGCGCTCCCGGGCGGTGACGGACGCCAACCCTGCCGCCGTGCGGGCTGGAGCACCGATGGTGCCGGTGCCCGTCCCGGGGATCGACGCCTGGCTGACCGCGCACGGCGGCGGCCGGCAGCCGTTGCTGGTCAACGTGCACGGCGGGCCGCACGGCGCGGTCGGCTGGCGGCACACGGCCGAGGTGCAGCGACTGGCCGCGCGCGGCTACGCGGTGCTGACGCTGAACCCGCGGGGCAGCCAGGGCTACGGCGAGGAGTTCGCCACCGCCATCCGCGGCGACTGGGGCGGGGTCGACTGGCAGGACGTCACCGCGGCGGTCGCCGCGGCGGCCGCGCTGCCCGGCGTCGACCCGGACCGGATGGCCGTCTGGGGAGTCAGCTACGGCGGCTTCATGGCCCAGTGGGCGATCGCGCACACGGACCGGTTCGCCTGCGCGGTCAGCGAGAACGGCATCAGCGACTTCCTGGCCGCGTGGCGCTCGCCGTTCTGGGACCTGCCGATGGGCGGCGCACCGTGGAGCTCACCGCGGTACGTCGACCGGTCGCCGCTCGTGCACGCGGACCGGATCCGCACGCCGTTGCTGCTCGTCCATGCGGAGCGCGACCAGGTCTGCCCGATCGCGCAGAGCGAGCAGATGCACGCGGCGCTGCGCCTGCTGGGTCGGGACGTGGAACTGGTCCGGATCCCGGGCGAGGGCCACCTGATGAACCTGCACGGCCGCCCGTCGAGCCGGGCCCGCCGCGCGGCGGCGGTCGACGCGTTCCTCGACCGCCACCTGCGCCCGTCGGGTCAGACGAACGCGTGAGCGGCGGCCACGCACCGCTGGCGGATCGCGCCGATCCGCTCGACGGTGCTGACCACCTCGTCGCCCGGGCGCAGGAAGATCGGGGGTGTGCGGCCGGAGCCGACGCCCTCGGGGGTACCCGTGAAGACGAGGTCTCCCGGCAGGAGCGGGCAGACCGCCGAGAGGCGCGACAGGATCCCGGGCACCGAGACGATCATGTCGCGGGTGCGGCCGGACTGCATCAGCGCGCCGTTGACCGTGCACTCCAGCAGCAGGTCGTCGACGTCGTCGAACTCGTCGAGGGTGACCAGCCACGGGCCGGTCGGCCCGAAGCCCGGGAACGACTTGCCGAGGCTGAACTGCGGTGTCTGGCCGAGCGTCTGCACGCGCCGCTCCGAGTAGTCCTGCCCGACGGTGAGGCCCGCGACGTAGGTCCAGGCGTCGGCCGTGCTGACGTTCTCGGCGCGCCGGCCCACCACGGCGACCAGCTCGACCTCCCAGTCGACGCGGTCGCCCGGGATCGGCAGCTCGCCCTGCGGGCCGGTGATGCAGGTCGGGAACTTGGTGAAGGTGATCGGCACTTCGGGGATGTCGTAGCCGGCCTCGAGCGCGTGCGCCCCGTAGTTGAGGCCGATCGCGAAGACCTGCGCGGGCCGAGGCGACGGCGCACCGAGGGTGGCCTCGTCAATGGGCTCGCCGCCGGGTGCGACGTCCGCCGCCCAGGCCGCGAACTCGGCCCATCGTTCGTAGACGGCGGCCGGATCCGCGGAGAAGCGGCCGCCGCTCGCGTGCTCGACGTCGATGCCGCCCGCGGGCGTGACGATGGTCAACCGGCCGGCGACGTTGGCAATCCGCATGTGCCGCTCCCTGCTCGTAGGGCCGGCCACCCGGCCCGCTTCAGCATCATGCCCAAGTGTTCGACTAGTCAATAGAGTTTCGAAAACAAGCCAGAGTTTCCTTGAGTACGCCCGAGAGCGAAAGCTAGTCTGTCGCTCGAACTCGCTCCACAGGGGAGGCACCGATGGCCACCGAGTCACCAGAGGAGGCCGCCGGCCGTGCCCGCGCGGTCCTCGCCGACCTCGACGGGCTGCTGCCCGAGGTCGACGCGCTCTACCAGGACCTGCACGCCAATCCCGAGCTGTCCGGTGCCGAGGTCCGCACGGCGGGCATGGTCGCCTCGTGCTACGCGGCGGCCGGTCTCGACGTGACGGCCGGTGTCGGCGGGCTCGGCGTCGTCGGCGTGCTGGCCAACGGGCCCGGCCCGGTCGTCGGGATCCGCGCCGACTTCGACGCGCTGCCGATCGCCGAGGACACCGGTCTGGCGTACGCGAGCACGGCCGTTGGCACCCGCGCCGACGGGACGACCGTCCCCGTCATGCACGCCTGCGGCCACGACCTGCACACCGCGAGCCTGGTCGGCGCCGCCCGGCTGCTGGCCGCGCACCGGGACCGCTGGCGCGGCACGCTCGTGCTGATCGCACAGCCCGCGGAGGAGACCATGCAGGGCGCCAAGGCGATGCTGGGCGACGGGCTGTTCGACCGCTTCCCCCGCCCCGACGTGGTGCTCGCCCAGCACTGCGCGGTGACCCGCACCGGGATGGTGCACCACAAGGCGGGGATCGCCTACTCGGCCTGCCGGAACTTCCGGATCACCATCCACGGGCGCGGCGCGCACGGCGCGGCGCCGCACTGGTCGGTCGACCCGGTGCTGCTGGCCGCGCAGACCATCGTGTTGTTGCAGGGCATCGTGGCCCGCGAGGTCGATCCTGACGAGATGACCGTGCTGACCGTGGGTTCGGTGCACGCCGGGACCCGGCCCAACATCATCCCGCCCGAGGCGGTGCTCGAGGTGACGCTGCGGGCCACCAGCGAGCCCGTGATCGACCAACTGCAGGCCGCCATGGAGCGGATCGTCAACGGCGTGGCCGCGACCGGCCGGGCGCCGCGCCCGCCGGAGATCGAGCTGCGCGAGCACACGATCGCCGTGGACAACGACGCCGCGGTGACGGCCCGGGTCCGCGCGGTGCACGCGGAGCTGTTCGGGGCCGACGAGGTCATCGACCTGCCCGAGGCCAACAAGGGCAGCGAGGACTTCGCCTACCTCGGCGCCGATATCCCGGCGACCATGTGGTTCTACGGCAGCACCGCGCCGGAGTTGTGGGACGCGGCGAGCGGCGAGCTGCGGGAGCGGATGGCCCGGATGCCGGGGCAGCACACCCCGTTCTACGCGCCGGACCGGCTGCCCACCCTGCGCCGCGGCGTGGAGACCCTGGTCGGCGCCGCGCTGGCGTACCTGCCGGGGCGGCCGGCATGAGCGCCGAGCTGCGGGAGATCGAGCGGCGCGTGCTCTGGCTCGCCGTGCGGATGGTGGACGCCGCCAACCGCGAGCGCGACACCGGCGACGGTGTGAAGGTCGGCGGCCACCAGGCGTCGTCGGCGTCGCTCGTCTCGGTGCTGACGGCGCTCTACTTCGGACACCTGGGTCCGGCGGACCGGGTCTCCGTCAAACCGCACGCCGCGCCGGTGTTCCACGCGATCGCCTACCTGCTCGGCGACCTCGACCGGTCCTACCTGACGCGGCTGCGCGCCCGGGGCGGGCTGCAGGCGTACCCGTCGCGCACGAAGGACCCCGACGGCGTCGACTTCTCCACCGGCTCGGTCGGGCTCGGGGCGGCCGCACCGCTGTTCGCCGCCGCCACGAGGCGGTACGTGGACGCCCACTTCGGGCCGCGTGCCCCGAGCCGGTTCGTGGCCGTGCTGGGTGACGCGGAGCTGGACGAGGGCAGCGTCTGGGAGGCGGTGGCCGATCCCGCGACCGCCGGTCTGGGCAACGTGATGTGGGTCGTCGACCTCAACCGGCAGTCGCTCGACCGGGTCGTGCCCGGCATCCGCGTCGCGCAGTGGGCGGCGCAGTTCGCCGCCGCCGGGTGGCACGTGGTCGAGGTCAAGTACGGCTCGAAGCTGCGGGCGGCGTTCGCCCGCGCCGGCGGTGAGGCGCTGCGGGACTGGATCGACCGGATGCCCAACGAGCACTACCAGTCGCTGTTCGGGCTGACCGGCGAGCCGTTGCGCAAGCAGTTCCTCGACGGGGCGCCGGCGCCGGTGGTCGCGGCCGTCGCCGACGTGCCGGACGACGAGCTGGCCGTGCTGCTGCAGGACCTCGGCGGGCACGACGTCGCCGCGCTCCTCGACGCCTTCGCCGAGTGCGACCGGGTTACCGACCGGCCGAGCGTCGTGTTCGCGTACACGGTGAAGGGTTGGCACCTGCCCGCCGCGGGCCATCCGCGCAACCACTCGGCGCTGTTGACCGGGGAGCAGATCGACGCGCTGCGGACCGCCTCGGGATTGACGACGGACGACGAGTGGGACCGGCTCGACCCGACGACTCCCGCGGGTGCGCTGGTCGCCGCGCGGCAGGCCGCGCTGGCCCGCCCCGCTGTCGCGGAACCGCCGCGACCTGTCGTCCCCGCGCGGTCCGGTGTGCGGGTCGGTGCGCGGGCGTCCACACAGGAGACGTTCGGGCGCGTGCTCACCGACCTGGCACGGGACCCGGCGGTGGCACCGTACCTGGTGACGACGGCGCCGGACGTGGCCACCTCGACCAACCTCGCGGGCTTCATCAACCGCACCGGCATCTTCGCGCCGGACGCGCGTACGACGTGGTCCACCGACCCTGTCCTGCGCTGGGTGGAGGGCCCGGAGGGGCAGCACATCGAGCTGGGCATCTCCGAGATGAACCTGTTCATGCTGCTCGGCCAGCTCGGCCTGGCCGGGGAGCTGTCGGGCCAGCCGCTGCTGCCGGTGGGCACGGTCTACGACCCGTTCGTCTGCCGCGGGCTCGACGCGTTCATTTACGCGGCCTACAGCGGTGCCAGCTTCGTGGTCGCCGGCACGCCGTCGGGCGTCACGCTGGCGCCGGAGGGCGGGGCGCACCAGTCGACGCTGACCGCCTCGATCGGGCTGGAGCTGCCCGGCGTGACGTTCGCGGAGCCGGCGTACGGCGCCGCGCTCGACTGGCAGCTCTGCGCCGCGCTGGGCGAGGTCGCCGCGGGTCGCGGTGCCTTCTACTTCCGGCTCACCACGCGCCCGATCGACCAGGCGCCGTTCGAGGCGGCCCGGGCCCGGCTCGGCGACGCGGTGCTGCGGCGGCAGGTGCTGGCCGGCGCCTACCGGCTGCGCGACGCCGGCCCGGCGGCCGTGGTCCAGCTCGCCGCCAGCGGCGCGGTGCTGCCCGAGGTGCTCGCGGCGGCCGAGGAGCTGGCCGAGGAGGGCGTCGAGGCGCACGTCGTGGACGTGACGTCGCTGGACCGGCTGTACGCGGACTGGCAGGCCGCCGTCCGCACCGGCATCCGGTCGGCGCGCGTGCCGGCCCTGCCCGGCGCGCTGCGGACCGCGTTCGCGCCCGGCGTGCCGCTGGTGACCGTGCACGACGCGGCCTCGCACGCGATGGCCTGGCTGGGCTCGGCGCTCGGCGTGCCGTGCGTGCCGCTCGGGGTCGACGGCTTCGGCCAGTCCGGCAGCGTCGCCGACCTGTACGCGCTGCACGACCTGGAGCCGGGCGCGATCGTCAACGCCGCCCTGTCCGCGGTGGCGCTCCGTGGCTGAGCTGCTGCTGGCCGGCGGCACCGTCGTCGACGGTCGCGGCGGCCCGCCGGTGGCCGCTGACGTGGCGATCTCCGACGGGCTCGTGGCGGCGGTCGGCGCGCCGGGGACGTTGCGCTTGCAGCGCACGCTCGACGTATCCGGCAAGGTGGTCAGCCCGGGTTTCATCGACATCCACTCGCACGCGGACTTCACGCTCGCCGTCGACGGCCGGGCGCAGAGCAGCGTGGCGCAGGGCATCACGACCGTGGTGACGGGCAACTGCGGCCACGGTGTGGCGCCGGTGACGGACCGGTCCGCCGACCTGGTGCCGACGAACATCCCGGGCTGGCGTGCGGTCTGGGACTCCGCGCAGAGCTGGCGGACGTTCCCGGACTACCTCGACGCGCTGCGGACCCGGGGTGTCGGCGTGAACGTGTTCCCGCTCGTCGCGCACGGCGCCCTGCGGCTGGCGGTGGCGGGGTTCGAGTCCCGCGCGCTGACGCGCGCCGAGCTGTCCCGCCTGCGCGGACTGGCGGCGGAGGCGATGGACGCGGGTGCGGTCGGCCTCTCCACCGGGCTCGAATACGCACCGGGGTTGGCGGCCGACACCGCGGAGCTGGTCGCCGTGGCCGGTCCGGTGGGCGAGCGGGGCGGGCTCTACGCCTCGCACTGTCGCAATCGGACCGACGCGATCGAGGTGGCCGCTTCGGAGGCCGTGACGGTTGCCGACCGGACCGGTTGCCGGCTCCAGCTGTCGCACTTCGTGCGGCGCCCCACGGAGACCGCACAGTCGCTGTTCCACCGCGCGGTCGACGTGGTGCGCGCCTGCCCGACCCGGGCACGCCTGGACGTCTTCCCGTTCACCCACGGCCCGACGCCGTTGCCGACGTTCGTCGTGCCGATGTCGCTGCGTGACGCACCGCGCCGCGAGGTGGCCCGCCGCCTGGCGGACTTCAG
>NZ_JBFAIU010000159.1:0-16932 GCF_040654855.1 Asanoa sp. NPDC050611 | reverse complement strand
CGTCCGCTCGTCCTGCCCTTGTCGCGAAACCGGCCCGCTCGATCCCGGCCCAGCCGCCGCCCGGTGACGGGTCGGCGAGGTCCATGACGATCGGCAGGATCCGCTTCTCGCCCTCGGCGCGCAGCTGGCGGTAGAGGGTGTCGACGACCGCGGGGTCGGCCTCGACGGCGACCACGTACCTGGCCTTGGCGGCGGCCTGGCGGCTGAACACGCCGTCGTTGGCGCCGAGGTCGAGGACGAGGTCGTTGTCCTCGCCGAGCGCGCTGTCCACGAATCGTTGCTTGGCTACCCGGTCGTCCTCGCTGTAGCTGCACGTCTCGCGGTACTCGCCCCAGTGCGTCGCCGGCGGCGTCCAGTCGAGCTTGTCGACCAGCTTGGCGATCGCCCGCACGGCCGCTTGGACGAGCTCGCTGTTGAACCCCGCGTCGCGCAGCTGCTCGCGGACGGCGCCGGTGCTGCGGTCGGCGTTCCTCGACTGGATGCTGTCGTGCAGGTGTACGTGCTTGAGCACGCCGGCCGCCAGCCGCTTGGTGCCGCCGAACAAGCGGCGCATCTGGGCGGGCTCGACGCCGTCGATCTGGGCCCGGAGCAGGGGCCGCGGATCGAGGTCGAGGTGCGCCTGGAGCATGAGCGGGTACAGCAGCGTCTGGCAGAACTGCCGGTAGCCGGCCCAGGGCTCCCCGGGCTTCGCGGGCTCGAAGGAGCCGACGTCGATGAACTCCGGCGCGGCGCCGCGCCACTGCAGGTTGTAGGCCGAGCCGTCCTTCATCGTGAAGCCCGCGGCGAGCGCGTCCTGCAGCAGCTTCAGGTGGAGCCGGGCCGCGTCCTGACGCATCGCGTGCGACCACTCGTACGGGAAGCTGACGAACGGGATCGGCTCGTGGCGCAGCGTGGCGCTCCAGACGCCGGGCAGCTCACGGTCGACCTCCTCGGTCTTCGTGAGCGTGCCGTCGGCCTGGGCGCGGGCGAAGAAGTCGCTGGTGCGGAGGACCTTCCAGTCCTGGGCGGCCTGCGCCCCCAGCCCGCGCAGCACCTCGCCGCCGGCGCGGAACACACGGGTCTGGGGGTCGCGGAAAGAACCCGGCTCCGCGTGCGGCCGGGTGGGTTCTGGTGTCACCGAGCGCTCAGTCCTTGTCGGCCGTCGCCGCCGCGGGCTGCTGCTGCTCGACCGCGGGTGCTGTGGTCGCCGCGGTCGGCGTGGTCGTCGCAGTCGGCGTGGTCTGCGTGGTCTGCGTGGTCGCTTCCGCGGGCGTCTTGCGGCGGAACACGCCGGTCAACCGCCGCCAGTACATCTTCGCGGCGACCACCACGCCGGCCGTGCCCGCGACGATCGCCTGCACGATCAGGCTGCCCGACCCAGCGTCCAGGTAGGCCAGATGAGGCTCCATCCCGCCGTTCTCCTCCCTCTTATGCCACCGCGCCCACGCGACCGCCCCCGCGATCGGTTGAAGCACGCGGTGTTGTCTGCCCCGTCCTCCCCGGCACCGCGTCATCGCGCCGACCACACCTGTTTCCCACCGCGTCAGGTGTTTGTCATGTGCCGTGCCCCGACCCTACGCTTGAGATCGGCTCCGCGCAGCGTCCGCAGCGTACCGTCTGCATCGTTTTGTCCGACATGCCAGGGTCCGATTCGTTCAAGACCCGTGCACCGGCGCTGTTTTACGTTGCTTTCATGACTCTCCACATCGATGTTTTCGAGCTGGTCGTGACCGACATGGCCAAGTCGCTCGCGTTCTACCGCGCCCTGGGCGTGTCGATCCCCGCGTCGGCGGACACGGAGCCGCACGTCGACGTGCCGCTGCCGGGCGGGTTGCGGCTGGCCTTCGACACGGTCGAGACGATCCGGTCGTTCCACCCGGGTTGGCAGGCGCCGACGGGCTCGCCGCGGGCGTCGCTGGCGTTCCGCTGCGACTCCCCGACGGAGGTGGACGAGGTCTACGCCCGCATGACGAAGGACGGCTGGAAGGGCGAACTGGCCCCGTTCGACGCGTTCTGGGGCCAGCGCTACGCGACCCTCCACGACCCGGACGGCAACGGCGTGGACCTGTTCGCGGCGCTCCCCTGACCCCGGCCGGGCGCGCGCAGCGGGCATCGGCGCGAGCCGACCACCGCACGACGCGGCTCAGCCCGACCCGCCGCGCTAAACGGCCCAGCGCGAGCCGAACCCGGGCCATGGGAAGGCCGAGCCCGCCAGGCGGCCGGACCGTGCCGCGCCACGCACCGCGCGGCTCAGCACGACCACCCCGGCGCCCGGCACCGCATCAACCGACCCACGCCATGCCGAGGCCAGGCCTGCCCCGCGCGGCGATCAGGCCAGTTCGAGCTGGCCCAGTGGCACGCCGGCCAGGGCGCGGACCTCGCGGGACAGGTGCGGCTGGTCGGCGTAGCCCGCGTCGGCCGCCGCGGTGGCTTTCGGTGCGCCGGCGCGCAGCAGGGCCAGCGCACGACGTAGTCGCAGGATGCGGGCCAGCGTCTTCGGTCCGTAGCCGTACAGGTCGCGGCTCGTGCGGTGCAGCGCGCGTTCGGTCAGGCCGACCTCCGCGGCGGTCGCGGTGACGGTGGCACCGGCGGCGAGGCTTCGCGTGATCACCTGGGCCCGGGGATCCGGACCGCCGGCTGCCCGCAGCCTCGCCTCGGCTAGTCGGTCGAGCAGGTCGCCGCCGCCGCCCGCGGCCATGCCGTCCGCGATCTCGCGGACCGTCGCAGCCGGCCAGAGCACGTCGAGCGGCACCCGCTGGTCGGTGAGCTCGCCGGCGGGAAGGCCGAACACCGCCGGGCCCGTGCCCGGCGGGAAGCGTAGGCCGATGACCAGGTCGCCCGCCGTTAGGTCGGACAGCCCGGCGGTGGTGTCGGGGCCGGCCACCATCAGGCCGGTGCGGCTCGACCAGATCAGGTCGGTGCAGCCGTCCGGCAGGATGCGGGCCTCGCGCGACGTGGTCACCGCGCGCCGCCACAGCACCCCGCGGGTGCGGGGGGCGCGCCACTCGTACGGGCTCATGCTCCGCATGTTCCCACCGCGGTACGACGTTTTACTCGTCCTCGTCCTTGGCCCCGTCCGGGGCGTCGCCGCTGCCGAAGCCGAGGGCGATGCCGATCGCGAGGCCGATGCCGATGCCGGACGCGATCCCGGTCGCCAGGTTGTCGAAGACGAACATCCCCAGCACGACGCCGATCACGATGCCGAGTGCGATCCCCGTTCCCAACGTCCGACTCCGGGTCACGGCGGCTCCCCTCCGTCGATGTCCCCTGCGCCTACCCGTAGGACTCCGCCGGCAAACCGGTCATTCGCCCGTTTCGTCGTCTTCGGCGAACAACGGCAGCCGTACCGTGAAAACGGTCCGGCCAGGCTCGCTCGCAACCGTGACGTCGCCGCGGTGCGCGCCCACGACGGCCGACACGATCGCGAGTCCCAGGCCGGTGCTGCCGGCGGCGCGCGACCGCGACGAGTCACCGCGCGCGAACCGGTCGAAGACCTCGCCCTGCAGCCCGGCGGGGATGCCCGGCCCGTCGTCGGTGACGGTGAGTACGGCCGTGTCGTCCCGCACGGTCAGCCCGGTGACCACGGTCGTGCCCGGCGGGGTGTGCATGCGAGCGTTGGCGAGCAGGTTGGCCAGCACCTGGTGCAGCCGCGGCCCGTCGCCGCTCACCACGATCGCCTCGGTGGGCAGGTCGAGCCGCCAGTGGTGGCCCGGGCCGGCGACGTGCGCGTCACCCACCGTGTCGACGACGAGCGCGGTCAGGTCGACGGCGCCGTCGGCCAGCGGCCGGCCGGCGTCGAGGCGGGCGAGCAGCAGCAGGTCCTCGACCAGCGTGGTCATCCGCGCGCTCTCCGACTCGACCCGGCTGATCGCATGGGCGACGTCGTCCGGCACCGGTGCGGGGTTGCGGCGGGTCAGCTCGGCGTACCCGCGGATGGCGGCCAGCGGCGTCCGCAGCTCGTGGCTGGCGTCGGCGACGAACTGGCGTACCCGCGTCTCGCTCGCATGCCGCGCGGCGAACGCGTCGCTGACGTGGGTGAGCATCCGGTTGAGCGCGGCGCCGACCCGACCGACCTCAGTGTCAGGATCTTCATCGGGTACGCGCATCGGCAGCGCCACCTCGCCCCGGTCCAGCGGGACTTCGGTGACCTGGGCGGCGACGCTGGCGACGCGCTCGAGCGGGCGCAGCTCACGGCGGACGATCAGTGCACCGGCGGCGCCCGCGAGCAGCAGCGCCCCGGCGGCGATCGCGGCCTCGATGATGAGCAGGTGACGCACCGTGTCCTCAACGGGCTCGAGCGGGAGCCCGATCACGATGGTGCTGCCGGAGTCGACCCGCGCCGCCAGTCGGTAGTCACCCAACGTGGCCAGCTCGCGGGTGTACGCGCGCCCGTCGGCGGGCACGCTCGCAAGCGCGGGATGGGCTGCCTCCGGCACCTCGAGGATCGTGGTCGTCGAGTCGGGGTCGCGGCGGCCGGACAGCGTGACGGTGCCGCCGTCGACGCGGGCGGCGAGGGTGTCGGGCGGCTGGCCGTTGATGGCCGGACCGACGTCGACCCAGGCGTACGGGGGTGGTGGCGGACGCGGCCCGCCATGCGGTCGGCCGTCGGGTCGAGGCGGGCGGCCGGGCGGCGGGCTTCCACCCGCCCGCGGGTCGTCGCCGGTCTGCGGGTTCTGCGGGCAGGTGCCCGCCGACGGGTTGCTGCCGGCCTCCGGATCATTGCCGGGCTGCGGGCTCGCACCGGCCTGCGGATCTTTACCGGGCTGCGGGCTCGCACCGGCCTGCGGATCGTTGCCGGGCTGCGGGCTCGCACCGACCTGCGGATCGTTGCCGGGCTGCGGGCTCGCGCCGGCCTGCGGATCGTTGCCGGGCTGCGGGCTCGCACCGACCTGCGGGCTCGCGCCGGTCTGGGTATCGCTTCCGCCGGACTGCCCGTTCCCCGTCTGCCCACCGCCGGACTGACCGTCACCGAACTGGCCGTCGCGGTCGGGTGGTGGGTCGAGCGGCCGCTCTCCGATGGGTGGCAGCCCGGCCCGGAGCTGGCTCTCCGCGAGCTGTCGGTCGACCTGACCGACCAGCGACCTCCGCAGCGCGATCGTGGTGATCGCACCGGTCGTGACGAGAACGACCGCGAGCAGGGCGACCACGATGAGCAGCAACCGCGCGCGCAGCGTTCGCCGGCGCCGACCACGAGGCGCCGGAGGCGCCGGGGAGAGCGCCTCCGGCGGCTCAGTCGGCGGGCTTGAGGACATACCCCGCGCCGCGCAACGTGTGGATCATCGGTGCGTTCCCGGCGTCGATCTTCTTCCGGAGGTACGAGATGTAGAGCTCAACGACGTTTGCCTGCCCGCCGAAGTCGTAGTGCCACACCCGGTCGAGGATCTGTGCCTTGCTGAGCACCCGTCGCGGATTGCGCATCATGAACCTGAGCAGCTCGAACTCGGTCGCGGTCAGTGCGATCAGGGTACCGGCCCGGCGTACCTCGTGCGAGTCCTCGTCAAGCGTCAGGTCCCCGACCACGATGACGGCCTCCTCGCGCGCGCTGACCCCGACACCGGCGCGGCGCATCAGGGCGCGCAGCCGGGCCACCACCTCTTCGAGGCTGAACGGCTTGGTCACGTAGTCGTCGCCGCCGGCCGTGAGGCCCGCGACCCGGTCCTCGACTGCGTCACGCGCGGTGAGGAACAGGACCGGGACGTTCGGGGCATGGACCCGTAGGCGGCGCATGACCTCGAGCCCGTCGAAGTCCGGCAGCATCACGTCGAGCACGACCGCGTCGGGCTCGAACTGCCGGGCCTCCTGCAGCGCGCCGGATCCCGTGCCTGCCGCGCGTACCTCCCAGCCTTCATAGCGAAGCGCCAGCTGCAGCAGGTCGGTGAGCGTGGGTTCGTCGTCGACGACGAGCACCCTGATGGGAGCACCGTCCCGGCGCCGGAAGTCCGCGAGCCGCCCATCACCGATCGTGACCATGCGGGACATCGTGCCGGTGCTTGCTGTGCGCGGTTTAGCGGTTCCCTGTGCGCCACCTGTGAGTCGTCTTTCGGTCATGGCTGCTCTGGTACGACCGCGGCGAAGAGCGCGACGACCGGTTCCCGTAGGCCCATGAAGGTGCCGCCGCGCTCGCCGCTGGGGCCGACGACGTCGAGCATGAGCTCGTTGATGCCGCCGACCAGGGCGAGCGCCATCGGCGGCGTGAGCGGTGCGATCTTCGGATTGGTGGTGCGGGCCTCGTCGACGACGTCGACCAGGGTCTGCGCGAACTCGCGCTGCATGCGCTGGCGCATCCGGTACGCGCGTACGCCGGCGGCCTGCATCTCGACGACGACCGCGCGGTTGACCGGCAGCAGCGCGTCGAGGGTGCCGAGGTAGGCATCGGTGAGCGCGCCGATCCGGTCGGGCCACGGCTGTTCCTTCGTCCCGGCCCCGCGCAGCACCGCCATGATCCGGCTGCACGCGTCGCCGTACAGCGCGAGCAGGCAGTCCTCCTTGTCGGCGAAATGCTCGTAGAAGGTCCGCTTCGAGACGCGCGCGTTCGCCACGATGTCCGCGATCGTGGTGGCGGCGTAGCCTTTCTCGGCAACGGCGTTGGCGAGCGCGAGCTCGAGGCTCGCGCGGACGTCGGCCGCGGTGCGCGGGGCGGTCATGGCTGTCGCCTCCGGATGGCTGCTCGTGGAGGTTTCGTGGACGCCGACCCCCGACACTGTGCCATCGCCGTCATCGGCGCGGGCTTCGGCGGTATCGCGGCGGGCCTGCGGCTTCGTGCTGCGGGCCGCACCGATTTCCTGATCTTCGACCGGGGTACGGAGGTCGGCGGCACCTGGCGCGACAACACGTACCCCGGCTGCGCCTGCGACGTCCCCTCCCACATGTATTCATTGTCGTTCATGCCCAACCCGGCGTGGACCCGGAGTTTCTCCGGCCAGCCGGAGATCTGGTCCTACCTGCAGCGGTGTGCCGCGTCGCTGCGGGACCGGCTGCGGCTCTCGCACGAGGTCCGCAGCGCGGCGTTCGTCGACGGCCGCTGGGTGCTCGACACCTCGCGGGGTGCGTACACCGCTGATTTCCTGGTCGCCGCCGGCGGCCCGTTGTCCGCGCCGGTGATCCCCGCGGTGCCCGGCCTGGCGGACTTCGCCGGCGAGACGTTCCACTCGGCGGCCTGGAACCATGACCTCGACCTGCGCGGCCGGCAGGTCGCGGTGATCGGGACCGGCGCGTCGGCGGTGCAGTTCGTGCCCGCGATCGCGCCGACGGTCGCGCGGCTGTCCCTGTTCCAGCGCACGGCCCCGTGGGTCCTGCCGCGCGGCGACCGGGACCTCACCGACCGGGAACGCCGCGCGTTCGCCCGCGTTCCGGCGCTGCGCCGGCTGGCCCGGGCGGGCGTCTACTGGGGACGCGAGATGGCGGCGCTGGGGTTTCTCCATCCGCCGATGATGCGGTTCGCGGAACGCACGGCCCGGCGGCACCTGTCGACCTCGATCGCGGACCCGGCGCTGCGGCGGGCATTGACCCCGACGTACCGACTGGGCTGCAAACGCGTACTCCTCTCGGACGATTTCTATCCGGCCCTGACCCGCCCCAACGTCTCGCTGGTCACGTCACCGATCACGTCGGCAACGCAGTCGTCCTTGATCACCACCGACGGCGCCGAGCACGCCGTCGACACGATCATCTTCGGCACGGGATTCCACGCGACCGATCCCCCGCTGGCATCCGTGATCCGCGGCGCGGACGGCCGAACGCTGGCGGACGCCTGGGGCGGCAGCATGCGGGCGTACCTGGGTTCGTCCGTGGCCGGCTTCCCGAACCTCTTCCTCTTGCTTGGTCCCAATACCGGTCTCGGCCACACGTCGGTGGTGTTCATGATCGAATGCCAGATCGACCATCTGCTCCGTCTGCTGGCCCACATCGATTCGGCCGGCGGCGGTGGGTGGGAACCGACGGCGGCGGCCCAGTCCCGCTACGTCGACTTCGTCGACCGCCGGATGATGGGGACGGTCTGGCAGTCGGGTGGGTGCCGAAGCTGGTACCAGGACGGCACGGGCCGCGTGTCCGCCCTCTGGCCAGGCCACACGTGGTCGTACTGGCTACGCACCCGCCGCTTCACCGCTGGCGCCTACCACCGCACCTCTCCCCCGTGACACCCAGCGGGCGGAGCCGGTGCCGGACGCACACCAACCGGGCCCGACCGGCGACGGAATGGCCAGGCGCAAGCCGCCGTGCGGGTTGCCCTACGCCCGCCGTGCCGGCGGCTGCCCGACGCCCGGCCACCTCGGCCGGGTGCAAGCCCCCTACCGCGCGGTTGCGGCGGGCGGCGCTGCCATGCTTGGCTCGCCACCCGCTGCTGGCAGCACGTCGCCGGTAGCCCCTCCGGAGGTGATCGCATGAAAGACACCGTCGTGTTCATCACCGGTGCCGCACGCGGAATCGGCGCGCACACCGCCCGGCTGGCCGCAGCCCGCGGTGCCAAGGTCGCCCTCGTCGGCCTGGAGCCGTACCTCCTCGCCGATCTGGCCGCCGACATCGGCGACGCTGCCCGCTGGTTCGAGGCCGACGTGACCGACCAGGCCGCCCTCGACGCCGCGGTCCGCGGCACCGTCGACGCCTTCGGCGGCATCGACACGGTCGTCGCCAACGCCGGCATCGCCAACCGCGGCACGATCGCGGTCGGTGACCTGGAAGCGCTGGTCCGCACCATCGACGTCAACCTGCTCGGCACCGTCCGCACGGTCGGCGCTACGGTCGCGGCGGTGTCCGCCCGCCGCGGGTACTACCTCCTCGTCTCCTCAGCCGCCGCCTTCGCGGCGTTGCCGGGCATGTCCGCCTACTGCGCCGCGAAGGCCGGCGTGGAGCATTTCGGCAACGCGATCCGGCTCGAGCTCGCCCACCGCGGCGTGGACGTGGGTACCGCCCACATGAGCTGGGTCGACACCGACCTCGTCCGAGACGTGAAGGACGACCTGCCCACCTTCCGCGCGGCCCTGGACCGCATGCCCGGCCCGTTCGGCCGCAGCGTCCCGGTCGAGCGCTGCGCCGCCAGGTTCGTCGACGCGATCGACCACCGCCGACGACGCGTCTACGTCCCGCGCTTCGTCGCGCTCGCGTCGGCCTTCCGCTCGGTCGCCAACGGCCCGCTCGGCGGCTGGGTCACCCGCCGCGCGGCCGCCACGTCCGTACCCGAGCTCGAAGCCCAGCTGGCCGCCCTCGGCCGCGGCTACGGCCGCAACACCGCACCGCAGCAGCGATGACCAGCACCGACCTGATCCTGCCGCACGGCGTCGGCGGGACCCGGGAACCGGGCTTCGATCCCAGGGACAGGTTCAGGCCAATCCGTAGACCCCACGTGTGAACCGCCGCCAAACAGGTCCGGCCCGAGATCAACGTCGTCGGGACGCCCTCATCGCTTGTCAGCCTCGCGGAGCATCGCGTCCGCCTCGGGGTCGGGCATGAGCTCCCGGACCTCCTGCGCACAGCCCATGCCAGCGCCTCCTCGCGTGAGTCAACCTCGATGGCCGAGAACCCCGCCCCGGATCCGACGCTGTGCCAGAAGATTCCTCCACGGGATCTCTGTCGCCCGCGTCCGTGAGTGCCATCTCGCGCTCATTGCCCGCCCGGGTCACCCGGCCCGTCGTCTGCGTCGGCGTACGCACCCCGCCCTCGCCTGTGAAAAAGTGCCTGGGTGACGACTGCCCCCCGCCGCACCTGGTACCGACCCATGCGGTCCCGGTCTTCGACCGAACCCCATCGCGCGTCGACGCCGTTGGAGCTGTTCTTCGACCTGTGTTTCGTCGTGGCAGTCGCGCAGGCGGCCGTGCTTCTCGAGCACGACGTCGCCGAGCATCACTTCGCGCATGGGATCCGCTCCTACTTCATGGTGTTCTTCGCCATCTGGTGGGCGTGGATGAACTTCACGTGGTTCTCTTCCGCGTACGACACGGACGACGACATCTACCGCCTCTCGGTGCTGATCGCGATCGTGGGCGCACTGATCATCGCGGCCGGCATCCCGCGCTCCTTCGAGAGCGGGAACTTCCTGATCGTCACCATCGGCTACTCGGTGATGCGATTCGCGAACGTCGGCCAATGGATCCGGGCGGCCGTGTCGGACCCCGCGCACCGCGCGGCCGCGACGCGCTACGCGATCGGCGTGACCGTGGTCCAGGTCGGCTGGTGGCTCAACCTGCTCGTGCACGGCAGCACGGAGTACTGGGTCTTCCTCGGCCTCGTCGTCGCCGAGCTGCTGGTGCCGATCGTGGCCGAACGACCGGGCATGACCCCGTGGCATCCAGGGCACATCGCCGAGCGCTACGGCCTTTTCACCCTGATCGTCCTCGGCGAGGCCGTGCTCGCCGCCTCGGTCGCCTTCGAGGGCGGCCTCGGCAGCGGCGCCGACGCCGAGCTGATCTGGCTCGCGGCGGCGGGCATCGTCATCGTCTTCGCGATGTGGTGGCTCTACTTCGACCGCGAGACCGCCCCGACGCCCCGCTGGAACTTCCTATGGGGGTACGGCCATTACCTGATCTTCGCCTCGGCCGCCGCCGTCGGGGCGGGCGTGGCGGTGAATGTCGTGCACCGCACCGGTGAACCACACATCTCCGACGCCGCGGCCGGGTACGCGATCGCGATCCCGGTCGCCGTCTACACCCTGTGCGTGTGGGGCCTCCATTACGTACCGCATGAGCGTGGCCTCCTTCTCTTCACACCGCCCGTCGGCGTGACGCTGATCCTGCTGGCGCCACTGTGGCCGGCGACCCCGCAGGTGATCGCGGTGGTGCTGGCGCTCGTGGTGGCGGTAACCGTAGTCCTGACGCGTCGCGCCGTGGAGTTATCCACAGACGAGAGTTATCCACAGGCCGATCCTGCCGATTGACCGATCGGTGGCATGCTGACCGCCGTGGCAGACCCCAAGCGCACCGACGACCTCCGCGTGATGCCCTGGTGGTACGTGCTCCTCGGCGTGCTGCTGGCCGTCGCGCTCGGCTGGCTGGTCCTCGACTGGCTGCTCGGCGAGGCCAACCGCGCCACGGGCGTCGACACCCGCGCGACGCTGCGGGTCGACGCCATCCGCACCGGCCTGACTGTCGTCGCGGGCACGGGCGGGGGCCTGGCACTCCTGCTGGCCGCGCGGCGTCAGTGGCTGAGCGAGCGGGCCCAGCGCCATCAGGAGTTCACGGCGACCCGCGACCACTCCCACCGCGAACGCATCCAGGCGCACACCGAACAGGTCGCCACCACGACCCAGCGGAACCAGGAAGAGCAGACGCGCATCGCCGAGTACGACGCGACCGAGCGCCGCGTCACCGACCTGTTCACGAAGGCCGTCGACCTGCTGGGCAGCGACAAGGCGGCGGTGCGACTGGGTGGCCTCTACGCACTCGAGCGGCTGGCGCAGGACAACATCAGCCAACGCCAGACGGTCGTCGCGGTCGTCTGCGCCTACCTACGCATGAGCGACGAAGACGAGAGCGTCGAAGCTCCGCAGCCAAAGGCGGCCAACCACGAGGATGAGGTACGCCGCAGCGCTCAGCGGCTGCTCACCCGTCACCTGCGAGCCGACGCGCCGGATGGCTTCTGGCCGGAGGTGCGGCTCGACCTGGCCGACACCCGACTGGTCGACTTCGACGCGAGCGGTTGCACGCTCATAGACGCCGACTTCACCGGCGCACAGTTCTTCGGCATCACCCGGTTTACCAACGCTCGCACCGAGGGACGGCTGACGCTGGCCCGGGCCACCCTGGACACGGTGACCTTCGACAACCTGACGACAACGGGCGACCTGATCCTGGACGACTGCGTCATCACCGACGAGACGACGTTCGACCGCGCCAGCTTCGGCGGCGAATTCTCAGCGCGACGCGCCCACTTCGCGACAACCTCTTTCGCGGAGGCGGTGTTCGACAAGACGGCGTCCTTCGACCACGCCAGATTCGACGGGACGACCTCGTTCCGCGCAGCGGTATTCCACAGTGGTCTGTCAATCGAGCGCGGAACCTTCGCCAACGACGCCCTCTTCCGGGCGTCGCGGTTCGAAGACATGGCGTTCTTCCGCTGGACGGCGTTCCAGGGCGATGCCTACTTCGAGAACGCGGTGTTCGAGGGTGCGGTCAACATCGGCCGCGCGGAGTTCCACGCCCGCGCGAGCTTCGCGGGCGCCACGATGCGCCGCCGGCCCAACATCGACCATGTAAGAGCCACCGCCCACCAGACCCACGTCTGGCCGGCCGGCACGACAGCCGAGAAGGAGGATGACGACTGGATCGTCCTCATCGACCGCCGGCCCTAGCCCTCGGGTGGATCGCACGACCTCAGGTGTGCAGGCGCGAGCTTGGTCCGAATCGCCGCACCGCGACGAAGCCGGCCCCCGCCACCGCCACGAAGACCCCGAACGAGGTCAGCAGCGCCGCGACCGTGTCGCCCTCCTCTCGCTCGGCCGGCTGCGGTTGGGCCGGGAGTCCGACCAGCAGGGTCGCCTTGCCGGCCAGGCCGTCGTCGCACGCGGCCTCCAGCGCGTACCGGCCGGGTGCCGCCTCGGCCGGGATGAGGTAGGTGACCCGGAAGGCGCCCGGTCCACCCGCCGGGTAGGGCTCGAGCGGCAGTTCGGGTGGTCCGCCGACCGGCATCACGTTCACGCTCGCCGAGGTGGCGCGCGCGCCACACCCCACGTCAATCACCGTCGTCCGGCCAGGCAACGAGTTCGGAGCGAACACTGTGGCATCGGCGGCTGCCGGCCCGGCGCCCGCCAACACCGACAACCCCACCACCGACACGCCGACCACGACACGCCAGACAGAGCGGCGCAGCGACGCGCCCACAACCGTTGGCCGCCGCCACGGCAGGCCGACCGCGCTCCTTCGGACCGAGCGGCTTGAAGCCACCGGCCACGGCAGGCCGAACCCGCCCGGCTGGACCGAAATGCCCGAAGCCACCCCCGCATCGATTCGCCGCCGCACCCATGACCCCGACACGCCGACCCCGACACGCCCAACCGAGCGGCCCAAAGCCACCCTCACATCGAATCGCCACGGCACCCACGAGCCCGATACATCGACCCCGACACGCCCGACGGGCGCCGTCACCGGCACGTCCTGAGCCGACCCCCGACCAGCGCCGGGCCGCGACTCGACACAAGCATGACGCGCCGGCGGACGTGCCGCATTGCGACCAGCTCGCCGCATGACGCCACCCACCCCCGACCGTCGCTGCTAGCCACAGGAGACCAGAAAACCCCGGCCCACAGCCGATTTCCGCCATTCAGGCCCGACCAAGGCCACACTCCACTTAAGATGACCCGGCGATCCGCAGGCCGGCCTTCCGGGCACCGAGCAGATCGAGGTACCCCACGATCCGTCGATGGATCCGCTCCCACTCCCCGCGCTCCTCGGCCGGGCCCGACAGCTTCGCCGCCGACACGTCGACCACCCGGGCCGAGGGCCGGTACCGCATGAAGGTCGGCACCGCCGACGCCGACGTCGCCTTCCACCGCCCGGGCCCGACGCGGGTGAACGTGAACTCCGCGACCACGGCATCCTGCGTGTTCTCCGGCGACCCGTCCGGAAAGCGGGTGGTCAGGTTGCCCAACCCGTACGCCACCCACTTGTCGCCGATCTTCTCGAACGGCTGGACCACGTGCACGTGATGGCCGACGATCAGGTCGATGTCCGGCGACCCGAGCAGCTCCCGCGCCAGGTCGAGCTGATCGTCGTTGGCCTCGTTCTGGTACTCCGTGCCCCAGTGCAGCGACGCCACCACGATCTCCGCGCCGGCGGCGCGCGCCTGGCGGGCCGCGGCCAGCACCGCGGACGCCGAGAGCAGGTTCGCCGACCACTCCTTGCCGGGCTCCCGCAGCAGGCCGTTGAAAGAGAACGTGTACGACAAATGGGCCACCCTGACCCCGCGTACCGCCAGAATTGTCGGTTTTGTGGCCTCCGCCGGCGAGCGGGCCGTGCCCGTGTGCCGGATGCCGACGCGGTCCAGGTTGTCGAGGGTCCGCTTGATGCCCGCCATGCCCGTGTCCAGCGAATGGTTCGAAGCGGTCGAGCACGTGTCGAAACCGGCGTCGGCCGCCGCGTCGGCCAGCGACGGCGGCACGCTGAAGATCGGGTACCCGGTGAACGGCCCGGTCCGCTCCGCCAGCGGCGTCTCCATATGACAGATGCCGAGGTCAGCGGTCCGGATCCGGGGCGCGACGCCGGCCAGCACCTTCGTGAAGTCGTGCGCGCCCGGGCGACCGGCGTCCGCGGCCGCCTGGTCGGTGAGCTCCGGGTGGACCAGCAGGTCGCCGGCCGCCGCGATGGTGATCGAGTCGGGGGCGGTCGCGACCCGCGGCTTGCCCGTCACGCCGATCGGAAACAGCGCCGGCAACGCGGTCACGGTGGGCAACCAGGCCAGCCCGAGAGCCAGCACCACCGGCACGGTGCCCAGAGCCATCGCACGGGTCAAAGCCGGCAAAACCCGCTTAGCGGGCTCATTGTCCATAACAGACAATTTTCGCTGGCTCGGGGGCCGGTCCGCGGGTGAACGGCGAAAGACGATCAAGCAACAGGTGTACGGCGAGCCGACCCGGCGCTCGGCCCGATGGTTACCGCTACTCCCCCATTCGACCGAGGCGGCGGCTTGAGCCCCGATTGCAGGCAGACGCTTCCGAACTGCCAGGCTTGTCCGCGTGTGCATGGATTAAACGGACAAGACGGTATGGCGCCTTGCCGGCCCGAGCCCTCCCGGGGTCGTCCCACCTGACTAGCTACCCGTCGACCGAATGTGGCACAGACCACAAAAGTGCCAGGTCAAAGTGGTGCGAGCCCTGTCTAACCTCTTCGGGTGCCGCCCAAGGAAATCGGAAAACATCGACATGACGGAATTCGCCCGACTAGCCGTTCGGTTGAGGTCACTTCAGACGGACAGCCGGCCGGCCGCCACAGACGAGAGATAGAGCCGAAGGAGCTGAGCAAGCTCCGTCGCGTGCTCCAACCGATATTCGCCACCCCCGCCGCACGCATCGGGCTCGTCGCAGGCCTCGCCTGCTGCCTCGGCCTCGCGGCCGCGGTCGAGACCCGCGACGCCAACGAGCCGGCCCGGGCCGTCACCTCAGTGGCAGCCGCGGAGCAGGCGGCGGCGAGAGCCGCGGCGGAACGGTCACTGGCCGAGACGCAGCAACGCGCGAACCGGTCCAGCGCCCGCACGGCCCTGACCCCCACGGAGACCCCCACCCCCACGCCGTCGGCGAGCACCCCCACTCCGCCGGCCCCGACCAAGACCACGACCACGACCCCCACCCGTAAGCCATCCCCCCGCAAGACCAGCACCACGAAGGCGACCGCTGCCAGGACGACAACCGCGACGGCCAAGCCCAAGCCGAAGCCGACCGTCGTCGCGCCGGTGGCGGGCCTGACCCAGGCGCAGATGAACAACGCCGCCACGATCGTCAAGACCGGCGTCAACATGGGCATCCCGGAGCGCGGCCTGATCGTCGCGATCGCGACCTCGATGCAGGAGAGCAACCTCTACAACCTGGCCAACACCGGGCTGCCGGAGTCGCTCAACTACCCCAACGAGGGCACCGGGTACGACCACGACTCGGTCGGCCTGTTCCAGCAGCGCACCAGCACCGGCTGGGGCACCGTGCAGGAGCTGATGACGCCGGCCGTTTCGGCGTCGAAGTTCTTCGCCGCGCTCCAGCAGGTCTTCGGCTGGCAGAACATGTCCATCGCCGGCGCCGCCCAGGCGGTGCAGGTGTCCGCGTTCCCCGACGCGTACGCCCAGCACGAGGGCGCCGCCACCACCGTGGTGGAAGCGCTCATCTGACCCGGTTGACGGAGCGGACCCGGGCGGCTTGCAGGTCGCCCGGGTTCGTCGTCTCAGCGGATGACCGAGGTGCGCCGCCCCCGCAGCCGAGGCCACTTGCCTTTGCCCTTGCCGTCCTTGCCGTCCTGGGTTTGATCACCATCGTCATTCCCGGGTACGGCGGAGCGTGGCGCCTTGGGCGGCCTCTTCTCGTCGGGCGCCGGGCGATCCTCGTCGCGCGCGGCGTCCCCTGCGTCCGCGGCGGGAGCACCGGACCGCAGCGGCGGCAACCCGTTGTCACCGACGTCGGCCTTGGCGGACAGCCCCGCCGGCCGCGGTGGCTCGTCCTCCGGACCGCCGGCGCCCCGCTTACCAGCCGCGCCTGCGCTTGACCCGCTTCCGTTTCGTCTGCCGCTTCCTGCCCGTTCCTCCGACGCCCGTGGGGCGCTGGTATGGCCAGAGGGGCTGTTGTCCGCGTTCTCGACCGCCCTGCCGTTGCCGGACGCCGCGCCGCCGGCAGGCTTCCCGCTGGCGCCACCGGCGCCGTTGCCGTTGCCGTTGGTGTCCGCGGCCCGTCCGTTGCCGGCAGCCCGCCCACGGCTCTCGGCGGTCCGCCCGCCGTGCCCGGGCCGCCCGGCTCCGTTGCGCCCGTCGGCGTTCGCCGGACGCCCGGTCGCCGCGGGCGCAGCGGGCCGAACGGTGCTGTTGGCAGCGGAGGCCGGCGCCCGCCCGGTGATCGGCACACCGGTCCGGCCACTCTCGCCCGAGCCGCCCTGGGGCTCGGCGCCACCCGCGGACGCCGCGCCGGCCTGAGCCCCGTTGCCACCCGCCGGGCTGCCTTTGCTGCCTGCGCCCGCGCCAGCCTGCGGGTTCGCGCCTTGCGCGGCGCTGGCGCCACCAGCCGCCGGCCGAGTCGGCGCGCCCTTGCTCGCGGAACCAGTCGCGCCGGAACCGCCCCCATCGTTCGCGCCTCCCGCACCGGGCGCAGCGCCATTCGACGAACCCGCCGCCGTCGGCCGCGAAGCGGCACGACCCGCTCCAGCCGCCCCGTTGGCCGCCGCCCCATCGGGCGACTTGGGAGCCCCCGCAGCGTTCACCTATCCGCTCGTCGCCGTCGGCGGCCTCGGCGCGAAGAAGGGGGCCGAGGCGTTCAACGCCATGCCGACCAAGCTCAGC